>NZ_LXTU01000023.1:0-14293 GCF_001683935.1 Rothia sp. ND6WE1A
GCGTGTATGGGCGGGTGTTTGCGGTGGTTCGGGGGTTGGTGTTTTATGCGGCTGGGAGGACTTTTGAATAAGCCTCATAATTTTTTCACTGGATGAAAAACGAATGGCTTGGATCTTTCCTAAATGTTGATGCAACGTTGCTTCTAAACGAGGGTCAGTAATGTCTTTGAGTAAGGCACGATAAATCTGTTCTGCTTCTGGGTATCTTTCTAGGCCTCTAAAACAGTCAGCTATGAGAGCCTGCTGGCGAGTTGAAACGGACTTCTTTTCTAGCAGTCGAAAAGCTTGCTCTGGATAGCCCGTCCATAATAATTCCAAAGGAACAGACAGATTATCTTGCTCGAATGCTTCTCTGAAAAGAGTATGGTCGTTTATTTCGGGAAGTAACGTTCTGCCAGAAATAATCCACCCAGGACCACCCTCTATGTCGTAAATAGGTTGAAACATTAGTTCGTCCCCTGCAGACTCGCTTGGTTGTTCAAAACTAAAGTTATAGTAAATCCATGGTGGCTTTTAACTTAGATTCATCACTCACCCTATACCTTGAATTCGAGGGGTGGCTGAGTGAATCAATGCTCAATCTTATTGCGCAAGAAATTGATGAGTATGAGGCTGTCCTGGGCACCAAAGTAAAGGTGGGCGAAGCACCCCAAGGCGCGCCCAAATGGCGTATTGAAGAAGTACCTCAAAAGGAATTTCCGTCGTTGACATGGGATGACAAGAACCTCATTCTAACGAGTCACGTCAGTGATGAAAACCAGTTCCTTGCTTCTCTCAGTTTGCTTCAGTCCCTTGCTAATTCAGCGGACGGCAGAGTTCACGGGAAGCAACCTGAAACCGTTGAAGACGCCATCGAACTCCTCATTCAACAGTGCAAAAATACCTACCCTTATTTCGAATTACGAGAGTTGGACTGGGATTCCGTTCTCGCCAAAGCACTTTCAAATCTGCCACTTGCCTGGGATGAATTTGGCGTTTGGTCTCAGGAACTAGTTGCTCAACTCGGGGACGCTCATACAGCTGTTATCGACAGCCGTTTATGCGGTTATAACCCGCCTTATACAGGAGAACTTAGAGACGGAATAATAGTGCTCACCGAAGTACCTCCTCATTCAGCTGCTGTCTTAGCTGGGGTCCAGCAAGGCTGGGCTATAGAAGTTGAAAACGCAGAATTTTGGGAAAGAATAACAGGTGCCTCGCCTCAGCAATATAGATTCATCACTGCTCGCAACGCGATGGCAATTCCCCAATCTTCACGTGTTTTTCATGCAGTATCTTCGGATTCAACTCAGCAAGCGTCATGGCTAGAAGAAGCACCACTGCCCTCACTTCCCGAGGTTTTCCAACTAAGAACCCTCGATGAGCACACCGTTTATCTGAAGCTGACAAGTTTTCTTTCCGGTACAGGTATTCCAGAAGAAATGGAAAAGCTCTGTAGAGAGTACTCCGGCGATAGCACCCTCATTCTCGATCTCAGAAATAATACTGGCGGTAATATCCAACTTGCCAACACAATGCGTAGCTATTTTCTTCGGGAGAAAATATTGATTGGATATTCTTCCTTCACCACCGGTACGGGTAAGTTATCCAAAAAGCGGGAGCGTTGGGCTGAGCCTCACCCTTCTTCCCGATGGAAAGGCAAACTTATAGTTCTGGTCAATGCTATGACGTATAGCGCTAGCGAAGATTTCCTCTGGGGTCTTCAAGGGCTAGACCACGTCCAAATCTTGGGGACGACGACCGGCGGTGGTAGCGGACGCCCGCGTGAGCTACCCCTCGGCCCGCATCTTGATTTGCGCCTTAGCACCTGTATTACCTACGACCGCCACAAGCGTCCCATCGAGTTCTTTGGAATAGAACCAGATGGGGGTATCCCGGATCATCTAGAACAAAAACTTAGTCAAATGCATCGATAATCCAACCCTCTGATATCGAGTAAAAACCGCTGCCTCATCCGTAAACAGAACAGTTCATAGCACTCTGAAAAAGTACACCGTTTCAGCAAAAATACATGCTGCAGATTGTATTTTTGTGGGAAAGGTGTATTTTTGGCAGAGGGTGCGGAAAGCTTTTGTATAAGTATGGCTCTGCTACATACATTTTAGGTTTGAGGAGATTCGCATGAAGATTAAGGTTGTATCCGGTGACATCACGGTGCAAAAGGTAGATGCGGTCGTCAACGCCGCTAATTCCAGTCTGATGGGCGGTGGGGGAGTCGACGGTGCTATCCACCGGGCGGGCGGCCCTGCCATCCTCAAAGAGTGTAAAGAACTACGCGCGAAGCAGTATTCCACTGGTCTACCGCCCGGACAAGCCGTGGCAACGACCGCTGGCGATTTACCTGCGCATTGGGTGATACATACGGTTGGTCCCGTCTATTCAGCCCGAGAAAATCGTTCCCATATTTTGTACAGCTGCTATGAGAATTCACTCAAAGTTGCCGCCGAGTTGGGAGCGCGTTCGGTAGCATTTCCAACGATTTCCGCCGGGGTTTATGGTTGGCCGATGGACAGCGCCTGTCAGATTGCGGTTGACGCTATCCGCACCTTCGAGCAACACCACCAGCATTTATTGGAAGAGGTGCTACTGGTAGCTTTCAACCCCGACGCACGAGCCGCCTATGAACGGGCGTTGGGCGCGCCGTCGTCCTAGTTGCCCTCCATTCATCGAGGGCAAAAAGGAGAGGGCCACCCTGAGGTGGCCCTCTCCTTGCATATGACCGCGAACGCTAGCCTTCTGGCGTACCAGGTAGTAACCAATCACTGAGGCGTGCAGTAGTACGAAAGCAACCAGCGCGCCCATGTTCACCAGCGAGGAGAGCAAATCAAGACCGTCGGGGCGGGTAGAAGTCCACAGTGAGACGCCAATGCTGCAACTAGCAACTACAATCACAGCGAGTGAGGGAACCTGGCGCTTGGCGCTGACCTTGGATAGAGCGGTAGGTAGCTGACCTGAGCGAGACATATCGAGGATGATGCGGGTGCCTGCAGCCTGACCAACCATGGCGCAGAAAGCCATGCCGATGCCCGCAATCATAAAAGCGATGGAAGGCACCAGCACGTAGTCGAGAAGAATCATCCAGCCGGCAATGTAGCCGGTACGCGGACCAATGCCGGCGTTAGCGTAAGCGAAGACTGAGTCAGCGCGAGGTACTTCGCGGGACATCCGCATGTAGCTCGAACCGGTCAGTGCTAGCGCGAAAGTAGCCACGAGATAGACGGTTGCTACTGCGCCATTTGATTTAGCATCCAGGGTTCCGAAGATACCGATGGGAGCCAGCGGACCAATAAATACGAGGCCCATAAAGATAAGTTGCGACATGCTCAATGATCGTTTGAGCTCGCTACTGGAAGTAGTCATAAGCAGAAAAAACTCTAGTAATTCTCAAAACGTTCTTTGGCATTCGCCAAATCTCATATATTGAACGCCCCGTTATCCAGGTCGCACGTCAACCTTCCCCTTACCCATTCTTAATAAAAGAGGAGGAGACCCGCGGGTCCCCTCCTTATTGCACAAAAGATATTCAATGAAGCTTAGAAAAGTCTGGCTAAAGACTTTTCTAGAAATCGCAGTTTTCCTGGAAGCGACGCTTCCCTGCGATAGTAAGCCAAGCTCCAGCGCCCACTGCAACGGTGCCAAGACCGGCTTTTTGCAGTACCTCCCCAGCAGAATTTTCTGGTGTCTGCTGAACCTGGGCGATATCTTGAGTAGATTCTGTTTGCTGGACTGATTGATGCGATCCGGTTCCAGTGTCTGCTGTTGCCGGAGTTAGAACGAGTGATAGTCCACCAAGTATGAGCGCAAAGAGTGCGCCCCAGAAATGATTTTTCATCAAATTTTCCCCTAATTAGATGATTATTTGTCCCTATTTACTTATGTGCACAACTAAAAATTCTACCCACTTGGGGGACATGAAACTATGCGTCTTTAGTTGATTTTGAGGGCAAGAATTGCAAAGTCTTTCATCCTTAAGACGGAGGCACACGACACCCACCCACTAAAGTGATGTATATGCACACAACCCTGGAAATCATCCGTCAGCGTCATCAAAGCGGCTCTCAACCCGGTCAACGAAACGACGACGCGCGGCTCGTCGTCGTTCTTGAAGGCGGCTCCTCTCGTGCAGCTTTTGGCGGTGGAATGGTAGGAGTGTTGGAGGAGCACGGACTGCTTCCCGTTTTTGACGCGGTATATGGTGTTTCTGCTGGGGCGCTCAATGGGGCATGGCTCATTTGCGAAAAAGCGAATGAGAACATACACGGCTGGTGGGCGCCTGAATCGATAAAAGAGATTATCAAGCCTGCAAATTTTGTGCGGGGCAAGCCCATCGTCAACGGCGATTTCCTGGTGGACGAAATGTATGAGAGTTTCACCCGCATGGGTTTTGAGGAAATTCTGGCGAGCCCGGTGGAGTACCACCCCCTAGCCACGGATGCCGATAGCGGCGAATCCGTTGATCTTGCGCCGTTTATCACAGACCGCGCAACCCTGAAAACCGCCATGAAAGCAACCACGCGCATTCCGGTACTGTCGGGGGATCCGGTTTCTCTCGGCGGGCGCCGCTTTATTGACGGGGGCATGGCAGAGAATATTCCCATCGAAACGGCGCTCGCCCAAGGCGCCACCCACTTGCTGGTGCTGAGAACGCGCCAGCCCAGCGTCGATTTAGCCAGCACCCATAAACTTAAACAGCAAGCTGTGGCTCTCTGGATGAGAAAGAACGCCGCTGGGGCATTACACACGTGGGAGAACCGCAACCGGCGTAAGCAACAGCTGGAAGTTCTTTTGCGCGATTCACCCCAGGTGTTGCAAGTTGCTCCGCCAGAGGGCGCCCCCAAAATTTCTATGATTGGGCAAGCGACAGAAACTCAAAAACTTGCGGTAGAGATGGGCAAAGAACAAATGCGCCAGGTGTTGCGAGAAACAGGTATCAGCTAAATTACTTTTCCTTGACCGACTGATTGAAAGATGATGAGAATGCACAAAACCAGTAACCTCAAATTTTTGATGTGGGCACTGAGCGTTCTCACCTACGTCCTGGCAGCGGTCAACCGTAGTTCGTTCTCTGCGCTCGGAATTGTTGCCCAGGAGCATTTCTCGGCGGAGGCTGCTCTAATATCTACCTTCGTGGTAGTTCAGCTAGCGGTCTATGCCGCCGCACAGATTCCTGTGGGCATTTTGCTGGATCGGCTCGGCGCTAGCGTCATGCTTTGTGCTGGATTGTTTCTGATGGGGTGCGGGCAGTTCATGATGGGCATGAGTTCCTCGGTACCCTTAGCCCTTGCCGCTCGCGTGTTTGTAGGCGCCGGCGATGCCTGCATATTCGTCTCGATGATCAAAGTTATCTCCGACTGGTTTAGCGCCAAGGTAATCCCCAGTATCAACCAGATCAGCGGTTTGATTGGGCAAAGCGGCATGCTCATTGCGGTGACACCCTTGGCGGCATCAGTAGCTTTGCTGGGCTGGACGGGCGCGTTTAGTTCCCTTGCCTTGATTGCGCTTGCTTTGATGGTGCTGATTTTTATCTTGCTGAAAGATACACCGGGTAGCCTTCCGCTGGCACGACGTCTTTTTAAACCTCAAAATACTGCCACCGAACAGCGCACCTCAGCTACCACCGTGGCGGTCCCGATTACCGATGCACTTCCTGTATTAGGTCCTGGTTCCAGCGGAATAGTGCCAGCTTTGAAATCACTGCTCAAAAGACCCGGCGTACGTCTAGGTTTCTGGGTTCACTTTGCCACCTGTTTCTCCACCAACTCATTTGTGTTGCTGTGGGGCTTACCTTTTATGACCGGTGGGCTGGGCTATTCATTCGCCACAGCCTCAACTATCGTGAGCCTCAACGTGGTAGCGCTTATGGCAGCAGGGCTGATTGCCGGGCCGCTTTTCACCCGATTCATACGCCAGCGCGTAGAAATCGTCACCGGTCTGGTAGCTGTGATTGCCGCCCTCTGGTGTGCTGTACTGCTGTACCCCGGTGGCGCACCTGTATGGCTGATGACGCTCACCGCCATGATCGGCGGCATAGGAGGCCCTGCCTCCATGGTGGCTTTTGAAGTCGTACGCACCCACGCACCGTATACTCAGCGGGGAATCGCCACAGGCATCGCCAACATGGGCGGCTTCCTCGGCGCGCTCGTGAATGTTCTAGCCATCGGTCTCATTCTGGACTTCACCGGGGCAGGGACACCTGACACCTACAACCTAGAATCTTTCCGGTGGGCCATGGCATTCCAAGTACCCCTGATGATTCTGGGCATCACCATGATGCTAATCGAGCGTCCCAAAGCGCAGAAATACTTGCGCGAAAAGGGTTTGCGCTAAGCGGTGTACCGCGCCAAATGCTGACCAGTGAGGGTCTCCTTCTGTGCCACCAAATCGGCAGGAGTACCCTCAAAGACCACCGTTCCGCCGTACGAGTACCCTGGGCGCTCACTGTCGCCACATTGAAGGAGTAAGCATTGGGACCACCAATAAAAGGTTCTGCCACACGGGAGAACAAAATACGCAACAGCGCAGTAGCATCGGTAGCAGTCCCCACGGTTGAGCGCGGATTACCGCCCATCCGCTCCTGATCGACGACGATCGCCGTCGTCAACCCCTCCAAAATATCCACCTCGGGGCGCGGCAAATTAGGCATAAATCCCTGCACAAACGCCGGGTGCGTCTCGTTAATCAACCGCTGCGACTCAGCGGCAATCGTGCCAAAAACCAGTGAAGATTTACCCGAACCCGAAACCCCTGTAAAAACCGTGAGCTGACGTTTAGGGATCTCAACATCCACACTCTTCAAATTGTTCTGATGGGCACCGCGTACACTAATAAATTCCTGATGAACGGCGGGGGACTACTCTGCGCTCACGCTAACTCCAATGATTGAAGGCGAAAATAATTACCTTCATACTAGACGGGGGAGTCCGACAGGACGAGTAAAGTAAACCATGTTGAGCAGGTAGAAGAAGGTACTTTATGGCAGGTCTATTTTTTGGCATTTTCATTGGGTTACTACTCCCTATTCAAACCTGTCTCAACTCGCGGTTACGCCAGTCCGTAGGGTCTCCCTATCTCTCGTCGTTGGGTTCCTTCTTCGGTGGAACGCTTTTTCTGGCTGCGCTCGCTCTGGTAGTAGAGGGTACCGTTTTCTTTTCCTGGGACGACGTTGCCCAGCAGCCGCTGTGGATTTGGTTGGGTGGTCTTTTCGGCGTCATTGGACTCACTACTAACATTCTAATTTTTCCCAAGCTTGGCGGAGTTCAAACCACTGTGCTGCCGATTTGCGGGCAAATCCTGATGGGACTTCTCATCGATCATTTCGCATTGTTCGAAGCTCACCGGGCGGCGCTGACTCCGTTGCGCGTCATCGGCGCGGTTCTGGTTCTCGCCGGTGTAGTGGGAGCTGTTACGTTGGGTGGGCAACGTATTTCTCGCCAGTCTTCTAAAACCCGCGAGGCACGTTCAAATACCGGAGCACTGCGCCAGGTTTCTGCAAATTCATCTCCCCAAGCGGAACCTTCGCTCTGGGGGTGGCGCGCTTTGGCTTTGGGTACAGGGTTTCTGATGGCATCACAGTCTGCAATCAATGGACATCTAGGAGTGCTGATTGGTTCGCCCACTCAAGCCGCTTTAGTGTCTTTCACCGTGGGCACCACTGTCCTATTTCTTCTGGCATTGGTGTTACGTCTGAAATTCCGCGTTCGCGTGCCTGACGGGCAGAAAAAGAACCCCTGGTGGATGTGGTTCGGCGGGGTTCTGGGCGCTATTTATGTCTTTGGAAATGCTTTCCTTGTTCCTCTCCTGGGAACGGGACTTACCGTGGTCGCCGCATTGGTTGGCATGATTTCTGGTTCACTTCTTGTCGATAAATTGGGGTTACTCCAAGCACCCAAGCGCCAGGTTGGTTTGGCGCAGGTGCTCTCACTTGTACTCATGCTGGGCGGGGTCGCTTTGATTCGTTTGGTCTAACCACGGCATCCTCAAAATATAAGAGGGCTTGCTAGTTGTGCGCTAAAGCAAGACAATGGAGCTATGGCACAAACTAAATTTCAAGGAAATACTGTAAATACCAATAGCGACCTTCCCTCGGTAGGATCGCAGGCACCTGAATTCACCGTCACCGGCTCAGACCTAGCTGATATTTCAGCAGCTGACTTCAAAGGCAAGAAGATTGTACTCAACATCTTCCCCTCGGTAGACACCGGCGTATGCGCTCAGTCAGTTCGCACCTTCAACGAAAAGGCAGCGGACCTTGATAACACCGTAGTACTGTGCGTTTCCAAGGATTTACCCTTCGCCCACGAGCGTTTCTGCGCAGCCGAAGGCATCGAGAACGTAGTTTCCGGTTCAGCATTCCGTAGCTCATTCGGCGAAGACTTCGGCGTACTTCAGGCAGATGGCCCCATGAAGGGTCTTCTGGCTCGCGCTGTGATTGCACTGGATGAAGACGGCAAGGTTATCTACACCCAGCTCGTTCCCGAAATTACTGAGGAACCCGACTACGAAGCAGCTTTGGCAGCTCTCAAGTAATCATTTGCTTATTGTAAGAAATGCTCGGCATCGTCAGGTGCCGAGCATTTTTGTGTGCGGAGAGAATTGGGTTTAAGCGGTTGTTCCTGGCGTCCGGCGCAGTGTCGGCAAGCAATCCCTCTCGCATGGTTCGCTAGCGCTCACTAATGCGATTCACGCCAGACCCGACCAGCTTGCCTCACACTGCGCCGGGCTAACGGAACAATCCCTAAAACACCCAGTTCGCCAAGACCACGCAGGTCGCCGTGCCTAACAAAAGGCTGAGCGCAATGTTCTTGCGCCACAGATGGACGACCACCGTCACCACCGCTGCAATCAGGTAGGGGAGCGCCGTCGTCGTGGAGGAGTAATCAATTTCTGCCATCACGTAGACGCCCAGAATGAGGATGGCACCCATGGGAATCCACGCTGCTAAATCGGCAATGAGCTTGTTATCTTTGAGAATACTTTTGATGCCAAACGGAATGAGCCTGAGAACGAAAGTAATTCCTGCGGCGATTCCTATGGCGCTGAGAATATAAACGGTACTAGGCATCGGTATTCACCTGTGTTGCGGATGGGGCGTGCTTGGCTTCCACGAAATGTCGGATGGTCAACAACACGACGAGCATGAGCAGCGCAATGAGCAGCATAGATTCTGGCGCAATAATCAGCGCGAAAACAGCGGAGAAAACCGCAGCAATCGCCGTCTTGTTGTCTTTGACAGCACTGTAAGAATCGATGGAAAGAATCAGGAACATCCCCGTCATCACAAAATCAACGCCCTTGAGGTGGCTCAGATATGAGGCACCGAGAATTGCGCCCAGCGTTGAACCGAAGACCCATGAACCCCACAGCCCCAGGGATACGGTGAGAACTCGGGACGAGCTAAAACGGTGGGAATTCGGGCCGGTATTGAGGGCGTAGGCTTCGTCGCTGAGCAGATACATCGAGAGGAACTTGCCCAGTACCCCGTTGACGTTCTGCACAGGGAAAGAGATGCCGTACACCAGATGGCGGGCGTTAATAAGCAATGTGGTGGAGGCAATGAGGGTGAGCGGCGCCATCGAAGCAATCATGCCGACCAGCAGAAACTCTACCGACCCGGCGTACACCAAACCCGAGAGAATCGGCGCAACCCACCAGGGCAAACCTACCGACGTAACGAGAACACCAAGGCCTAAACCCATGGTGATGAAGCCTAGGAACATCATCCCTGCAACTTTGAGGCCCTCCCTGAACCCGCTTTCCTGCGGCGTAGCGCTCACTATGCCCGCCTTCCTCACAACCCTTATTTCTGCTACTCAACATAGCAATGCTATAGCGCCTGAGCACCACGGCTCATACTGCCGGTTCACCTCGTGGAAATAAGAGGGGAGTTAGAGTTGTTAGAAATAGCAAAGCAACTACCCCTACAGCCTGGCGTAGCGTCGGTAGGCAATCCCTATTACCTTAAGGAATCTCATGAGCGAATCAAACACTGTAACTAACAGAGAGAGCGATCCGAATTATCGCTCGGTCAAGGTCGAGCGAGTTGAAAAGCAGCGTTACCGCGCAACTAATAGTGAAGGTGCGTCGGTGGAGTTCGGACAGGGTGAGGGCCTGCTGAATCCGGTGGAGATGCTCCTGGCTGCTATCGCCGGTTGCTCCGCCATCGACGTCGATGTGGTGACCTCCCGCCGTTCCGAACCTGAGGTGTTCGAGGTAAAACCTTCTGCGATAAAGCTCAATGAGGACGGCGCTGTGCGGCTGGACGACGTGGAGGTCAGCTTCAACGTGCGATTCCCCAACGATGCCAAGGGCAAGCAAGCCGAGCAGTTGGTTGACAGACTGATGAAGCTTTCGCATGAGAAAGACTGCACGGTGTCCCGCACCGTTGAATACGGCGCGAACGTCCGGTTTATCAACGAAAACGCATCTTAAATAAAATCAATTCAAGCACCGAGAAAACACTGATTTCTCGGTGCTTGTTTGTTTCTACAGTGGTAATCTGAAGTTTGTCTTAATTACCCTTAGATTTTCTTAAGACCGGAAGGTCGGATTATGTCTGAACGCGTGAGGGAAGAGCTGCCCCCGTCAGAAAAGCAGCTAAACCGCGGTCTCAAGAGCCGCCACATGCAGATGATTGCCATCGGCGGCGCCATCGGTACGGGTCTGTTCGTTGCCTCCGGTGCAACCGTGGCAACAGCCGGTCCAGGTGGAGCTTTGCTGGCTTACTCTGTTATCGGTTTGATGGTTCTTCTGCTCATGCAGTCCTTGGGCGAAATGTCGGCGCATTTGCCGGTTCCCGGTTCTTTCCAGACGTTCGCGACCCGCTACGTCTCGCCGTCCTTCGGTTTTGCTATGGGCTGGAACTACTGGTTCAACTGGGCAATTACCGTGGCAGCGGAACTGGTAGCTGCCGGTATTGTGATGAATTTTTGGTTGCCCGATGTTCCTAGCTGGGTGTGGGCAGCGAGCTTCTTGCTCATTCTCTTTCTGATTAACGCGCTGTCCGCTCGTGCTTATGGTGAAAGCGAATTCTGGCTGGCGACAATCAAGGTGATTACCGTGATTGTCTTCCTGATTGCAGGCGTCGCCATGATTATCGGTATTTTGGGCGATAATTCACCCGGTTTCAGCAACTGGACTACCGGTGACGCTCCTTTTGTGGGCGGCTGGATGTCTATTATCTCCATCTTCATGATTGCGGGATTCTCCTTCCAAGGCACCGAAATGGTTGGTGTTGCCGCTGGCGAATCGGAGAACCCCCGCCGCGACGTCCCCAAGGCAATCCACTCGGTTTTTTGGCGGATCTTGTTGTTCTACATCGGTGCGTTCGTCATTATCGGTTTCTTGATTCCTTACACCGACCCCAACCTTTTGCGCTCGGACGCCACCGACATCGCGTACTCACCCTTCACCCTGGTGTTTGAACACGCTGGTGTGGCGATTGCTGCTTCAGTAATGAACGCCGTCATTCTGACCGCTATTCTCTCTGCAGGCAACTCCGGTCTGTACGTTTCCTCCCGTATGCTTTATTCGCTGGCGATTGAGGGTAAAGCGCCCAAGATTTTCTCGCGTGTTAACAGCCGTGGCGTTCCCATGCCCGCGCTGATTGCTACTTCCGCCGTAGGTCTCTTTGGGTTCCTCACGGCAATTATGGGCGAGGGCAAAGCCTACGAATGGCTGGTTTATGTGTCCGGTCTTTCAGGTTTTATCGCCTGGGTTGGCATTGCTATTTGCCACTATCGCTTCCGCCGCGCTTACCTTAAGCAGGGAAAGAGCCTCAAAGATCTTCCCTACGTTGCACCATTCTTCCCTTTGGGGCCGATTATCGCTTTCGTCATGTGCGCCCTCGTTATTGTGGGTCAGAACTACGAAGCGATTTTTGCCGGCGACTGGGCAGGTGTTGCCATGGCTTACATCGGTTTGCCCATCTTCCTTGCTCTCTGGCTAATTCATAAGTTCGTGACTCACGACAAAATGGTTCCGTTGGAACAGGTCGATGTTTCTGGCATTGACGTCGAAAGTCAGCGTTTGGTCGACTAGTTGGCTCTGACCGGCTCGGAGTTGAGCATAAAAGCGCCGCGCGTCCTTTCCAGTATGAGGGAGGACGCGCGGCGCTTTTGCTCTGCGGCTAAACCGGGTTAGAGGGCGTACTGCACGGGGAGCTGCCCTTTTTCAACCGCTGCCCGCAGGGCATGAAAATCTTCGGTACAGGTTTGTGCGTAGGTGTGAGCGAACTTTCCTAGCTGATGGTCGAAGAACTTATCTGACTCGCAGTAGACGGCGATGTCGTCGATATGGCGGGACTGTGCGTGCGCACGAGCCAGCAGAGAAGCACAAATCTTAGCGGTCTGCTTGAGGCCATCGCGGTCGAGTGCCGAGAGGTTGATGGACCCCTTCATATCGCGGAACTGGCGTACATAGTAGTCGGTGGTACCTCCCTGGCGGGTAGGTACATTCTCAATCCAGCCGAGGAAAGGGTCTGACTGCGACTGCATCACGCGCTGACCAGCTACCACACGGAAACCATTGCCCATGGGGCGATCGGGGAAGCCGAGCGACTCGGAGGTCTGCTCAATCTTGCCGTAGCTGTGCAGAACGGTGTCTTGAGCTTCTTTAATCTGGATGAAGAGCGGGTTCTTACGTTGGTCTTCAAGGAGTGCAATAAAGCAGCGTGTGCCCACCGAACCTACACCCACTACGCGAAGCACGTGGTCGCGAATCTTGAAGTTACGCAGAAGGTAGCGAATATCTGGGCGGGCAGTGTATTGGTATTCGGTCCAGAGCCGTTGCAGGTCTTCTTCTGGAATCTCATTGTGGTGCATAGTTAGCGGGGGCTGATCGATAATGCGGTGGTTGCCGTTATCATCTTTGACAGCAAATTTGTGGAGTGCTTGCTCGGAGTTGCGTGTGCGTGCCTTGCGCTCGAACTTGTCAAAGAGCGGTTTGTATTCTTCTTTGATGAGACTCTCGAACATGTCCGTGTTCACACGCGAGTAATAGCGGTTGAGCGCGCTTTCCTCGTTCATACGCAAGATGGTCTGGCGGTAGTACTTAGATGTTTTCTCAGCCAAGACGGTGGCGGTTTCTTCAGACTCGCCGTTGTCGGTTGCTGCAAGGTACACCGAGGTAGCCAGGCGTTTGAGGTCCCATTCAAAGGGGCCTCGGCCAGCTTCGTCAAAGTCGTTGAGGTCAAAGAGCAGGTTGCGTTCGGGCGAGGCGAAGTAGCCAAAGTTACCGATGTGCGCATCGCCGCAAATCAGCGGCATGACGCCGGAGTTCGGCATGGTGGAAAGGTCAGCTGCCATGGGGCCGGCTGTTCCGCGATAGTAGGCGAAGGGCGACTCGGACATACGCCCAATACGTACGGGAACCAACTCGGTCAACCGTGATTTGTTTTGCTCGGTGATGATACTGAGCGGGTCCCTATCTCGTGCAGGGGGAGCCATCAGAGCTTCAATATCACTGTGCGAAATCATCGTTAAACCTTATGCGTTGGTTGCGGTTTGCCTACACAAGTATAAAGGCGGATGGTCTGCATGGGCGTGCCGCAACTCGTTCTTCTCATCTCACTTGTGCTGGGTAGCGAATTGTTTAGCTAGAATTGCAGGAGTTCTTTTGAAGGAAGGTCTCTGGTGGCAAAGCTTTATTTCCGATACGGCGCAATGAATTCCGGCAAGTCAACGGGGCTTTTGCAGGCTGCTTATAACTATGAGGAGCGCGGTCAGCGGGTTCTGATTGCTAAGCCTCAGTTGGATACGAAGGGCGACGCAGATGTCGTCTCTCGCTTGGGGGTAACGCGCCACGTTGACTTTTTGATTGGTGCTGAGCAGAACGTGCGGGAGCTTTTCTTGCATGCTTCGGATAATGCTCACCCTGATTCGGCGCACCGGCATTTGCCGGTTTCTTGCCTGCTGGTGGATGAGGCGCAGTTTTTGACGTCGAATCAGGTGGATGATTTGATGCGTATTGCTGTGCTCGATGGCGTGCCAGTGATGTGCTACGGAATTCGCACGGATTTTCAGACGCGGGCATTCCCGGGGTCTGCGCGTCTTTTGGAGATTGCGCATACGCTGGAGGAGCTGAAGACGATTTGCCGTTGCGGCAAGAAGGCGTTGTTCAACGGACGCACGGTGGACGGCAAGTTTGTGTTTTCCGGGTCCCAGGTAGCAATTGACGGCGTTCACGTGGGATATGAGTCCCTGTGTGCCAACTGCTACCTGGAGGAGTCTGGGGGAGTGCTTAGTCCTAATGGAATAAATGGTTTATAGAGACATAATAATTTTTGGTGTGTCAATAT
>NZ_LXTU01000028.1:0-22996 GCF_001683935.1 Rothia sp. ND6WE1A
ATGGGCGGTGGAGTAGGGCGGGGTCTGTGGTGGCAAGGATTTTTACTGCTGATTCGTTGCGGTGGATGAGGGTGTCGAAGCCTTTGTCTATGAGCTCATCGACCATGATTTTTCCGGTGATGAAGGGGGCGAGGTCGATTTTTCCGGATTCTACGAGTTTGATGGTTTGGGGGTGGCTGTTGACGTAGGCGATGGTGCCGCGGAGGTCGACTTCTTTGAGGACTAGTTTTTGCATGTCGAGTTGTGCTGGTTTGCCCCAGATGGAGACGACGACGATGACGCCGGTAGGTTTGATGGCGTCAAAGAGTGTGTCGAGTACTGCGTTGACGGAGGTGCATTCGAAGGCGATGTCAGCTCCCCGTCCGTCGGTGAGCTTTGAAATTTCTTCTACGATGTCGGTTTCCTGGGGTGAGAAGGTGTAATCTGCTACCCCGGTTTCTTGGGCTTTTTGTCGTCGTAGAGTTGAAAGCTCAGAGATGACGACGGTGGCGCCTTTGGCTTTGAGGACTGCGGCGGTGAGTAGTCCGATGGGGCCGGCGCCGCCTACGAGGGCGACGTCACCGGGGCGGATGTCTCCTGCTCGTTCTACTGCGTGGTATCCCACGCTGAGGGGTTCGATGAGAGCTGCTTGATCGAGGGGGATGGTGGGTGAGATTTTGTGGACCCAGCGTCGTTTGACGGCGACTTTTTCCGAGAGTCCCCCGCCGCGTCCTGCTAAACCTATGAAGTTCATGTGTGGAGAGAGATGATAGGTCTTTGAGGTTTCGCCGGTATCGATGCTGTCGTCAATGATGTAGGGTTCGACGACAACGTGGTCGCCGACTTCCAGGTCATCTATTCCCCCACCTAGTGCTTCGATGACTCCTGAAAATTCGTGCCCCATGGTCACTGGGGCGGTTTCACCGGAAATAGGGTGCGGTGTGTCATGGGTGGGGCAGAAGATGGGGCCATCTAGGTATTCGTGGAGGTCTGTTCCGCAGATTCCGCACCAGGCTACTTTGATGAGTACTTCTCCGGTATCTGGGGTGGGTTCAGGGATATCTTCGATTCGGATATCTCCGCGATCGTAAAAACGTGCTGCCTTCATCATTTTCACCTGAGTTCAAGAGGTTTGGAGTGGGAGGTGTAATTTTCCCTCCCACTCTTTACGATACTCAGCTGTAATGTCTGCCGGTAGGTTTGGAGCGGAGATAACCGAGTGTGAAGTTTAGGTTATTGAGGCCTAATCTCTGGGTGGTGTTAGCAGCCGGCGGATCCGCAAGTAGATGCGTTCTCAGTGCCGTCCAGGGCGATAAATTGTGGTGTCTGTTGCGGCTGTAGTTCTACCCATACTTGACGCAGCGCACCGAGGATTATCTCCGGTGCTTGTGCGCGGCGAGCTACATCTTTTTGGCTCTCGATAGACTGTTCCAATGAAATGCCGTATTTCTGTGCGACGCCTTCTGCTACATTTCCTTCGACTTCATCAGGTGCGTTGGGATCTAGCTCGAAGGAGCGCCAGATGATGGCGGCGTCCTCGGCATGCTCAAACTCTTCGAGGGCAAGTTCTAGATGCCGTTTCCCGATAGTACAGAAAGGGCAAATGATGTCCGGCCACATCTCGATTTTCATGGGTAATACTTTCTTCAAAAATTATATTTACCTCTGAATAACTGTAGAGTGACCCAGCATACTCCCTGTTGTTTTCTAGAAGAAAGCAGGAACTTTTCTAAAAGCTTTCGCGCCCATCACGCGCCGGTTGAGTTCATATTGCACCGGTTCAATCGTTCCCTGCATGTGCAAGGAAGGAATCTGTAAGGTCCGCCCGTCGCTCAACATCACTTCAAGATATCTATGACGGCTCCAAAACGTCGTCTTAATCTGCGTCGAGACGATTTCTCGGTAATCCATCAAGCAAAAAACTAGATCTCGTCGGAGTAAATACAAGCAGACTTTTTTGGGACCGAACATCATGGCACCGAGCGCTTCACCCTCAAACAGTGTGTAAGCCACTTCAGTGCGCTCGATGGTGAGAGGACGATCCTCTAAAAGCAGCTGAGTAAGTTTTCGAGCCGCGTACTGGGGCGATTTATTGAGCTTTTGATGGATGTTCTGCTCTAGCAGATGATTCTGAAATTCTTCGGGGGTCATAGGAGAATCTGACTTCTTTCGGGGGGGTTTAATTCTTGGGAGGAAGTTGGGGGGACTTCTCATCCATCCTAGGGACTCACTGACGCACATAAAACGCATTTTTTGAAGAGGGATATGACCTGCAGAAACGCCCGACGCAAAAAGCAACAATCAGATCATCGTTCTTTACTCTCTAATGCCTTAGCCGCACTGAAGATTAAGTTGGGCGGATACAGAACCTGCCGGTGAGGTTTTCAGCAGTTTCCTCTGTCTCTTCCTCGCGCACGTCGTTGCAAGACTCACGAGTGGAACGAGCAACCTGCTCTCTATCTACAGATGCGCCGCTGGTTTCTTGCGCCCTGCCCAGATGATGTCGCAGACCGCTATGCAAGCCTTCATTTGCGAGGAAATACCACAAGACCCGAACCTCACCATCAATGATGGAAAGATTCGGGTCTTGTCAGTGTGGAGATAAGGGGTTTTGAACCATATCCGTGTTTGCACTAGTCAGACCATTATTCGCCACAAACACCTACGCTTAATGACCAACTTAATGACCAACTTGGGGTAAAACACCCCTATTTTGCTCCCCGCACGTGTTGCCACACATGCAAGCAAATGTTTGCACGTGTGCACGCACCGGTGGCAAGCCGTTATCAAAATAGTGGGGCGCTAACCTCACCCCTAGAACGTATCAACAGGGTGTTTACATGTGCTCACTGTGTGCTACGCCACCAGGTCGTGGGATAGATAAGTGATAACACCCTCCAGCCTGTCAGGGGCGCGATACACCAACCGCCCCTCAAACGGAACATAGCACTCCAAGCGTTCATTAATGTATAACTGTGGTTCGCTACTCTTAGCACGATAGGTGTTCACAGTGCGCTCGCTGAACGCACGATAACACTTGATACTCACAAGCACGCCGTTAACCAGTGCGTCAATATCCAGCGGTTCCATGGTGCTATCAGCAATAGATACGTCAAAGCCCCGGTCACGCAGTGCTAGCACTGTGCCATACTCAGCCAGCATACCCTCACACAGTTGCGCCATATAAGCGAACAAATAAGTCAACACCTGCTCACGGGGTGCACTATCGCCGTATCTATCACGCCACAGGCTAACCCACAGGCTAGCCAGTGAACGCATAGTGTTATCACGTGTAGGGCGCTTACGCTTCAGACTATCCTTATACTCCAGCCACAACGTGGCGGTCAGCGTATTAGTATCAAGCCCGTCATGGGCTTGTAGCCACTGGTGCCAGTCAAGCACCACGCCACTGCCCCGAATGTAGAATGTTCTGTAAGCGGTGCCCAGCAGGGTGGTGCTATCACCACGCCACAAGGCGCGCACCCTATAAGCAAGGGCACTATCATAGTTCGCGTACATGTCGGACAGGTCGGACAGTTCGGCACAAAGCGCTGTTGTTTGTTCACTGGTAGGTATCACAATGGCTCCCCCTGGTAGGTGTAATAAGATTCACCTTCAATATCACTGGGAACGTTTGTATCTTATGAACCGTGATGTTATAATCACGCGCACGTATGTACGCGCGTATATTTAAGCGGTATAAACCCCCAGCACACCCCAATAAGAACGAACGTGCTAGCACCATAGACAGCCAGATACGCCAGACAAGGGTCTTGTAAGCACAGGTGGCGAGCGCGATAGAACCACAAACGTGAACCAATGGTGTTGTATGTAGGCACCCATTACGCCCCGATAAGCCCAGCACTTTGGTGCAATGGGGCTGTATGTATGTGCTTACAGGTGTAGGCATGTGAACAGTACAAACACCTATTGCCTATGTATTCGTGTTCAGCCGGGGTTCTACCGTGGTGCAATAGGACTGAATATGTGTGCTTACAAGAACCTTGTCTGGGTTAGCACACGTAGCGATAAGAACGGACGCGCCAGTGGCGCAGGGGTGTTTGCAAGTGCAACACAGGTGCCAACAGGGGCTTAATGGGTAACTGTTTTGAGTGTGGGCGTGTTTTGAAGGGTTCGATAGTGCCGAATACACCTGAGAACGGTTAGATAACGCAATATTTGGCGTGATAGCACTAAGGGTGTGCCACGCACAAGGGGTTATATGGACACAGCGAACCATGTTCCATGGGGGTGCAACCTGGCACCCCCAAGCCCCCGCAGGGCGCTACGCGCAACGCACTTGCAGTGCTATCTATGCTGTAAGGGTCTGTGAGGCGTTCTAACAGGCTAGAATATGGTGGATAGGTGTTTACACGTGTAAGCAGTACAAGGCGCTCAGAATGGCATACAAGGGCATACAAGGATATGTGGTGGTGTAAGCACGGTGTAAGTAAGAATAAGGGTGGCGTATGCAATAAGGCTGTAAGGCTCTGTGTCGCATTCTAAGCCACCCACAGCACCAGAACACGTGCACACCCACACAGCACACACCAGAGGCTTAGAACGGCACACAAAGGCGTACAAGGGCGTGCGGTGTGCTTGCACAGTGTTATCCTGTGAACACCTGCAAGCGAACAAGTTGATGCAAGTAAGCGCACACATGCAGATAGGGCACAGTGGTCAGCGCACACACGGGCACAAATGATGGCAGGCTTGGCTGTGTAGGGGTGCTTGCACGTGTTCAGTGGTGATAGATGGTGCAAGCAAGCCGGGCGTGCGCGTGCGGCTTGCGCCGTTCACCGCCCGGCTCCCAGGTGGTGCAAACAGTGGGATAACAAGGGTAAACAGGGGGTTAGTTGGGGCGGTTTAGTCGGCAAAAGCATGCATATTAATCAAGGGCAAAATATGGGGGTCTTAGGGGTGCTTGCCGTGCTATCAAATGTGAACTATTGCACACAAGAATACCCTCACAGGGCGTGATGCCATGCAAGGGTATTTTGCCTTAGAACAAGTGTTCTAGTAGCGGGGGTGTATCTCGTTCAGCAAGTCCAGCATTTGTGATTCGGTCATATAGTCCACAGTGGGAACACACGCTGTGCGTTCGCTCTTAGTGGTGGCACGCTTGTAAGCGCTTACAGCCTCATAGGTGCTGTCATATTCAGCAAGCACGGCTTGCGCACTGTGAACAGGGGTGTAGTCACCCTTATGCCCGCGTGCACCAAGAACAGCGTTCCAATGTTGCTTATTCTCTTCGTAGCGCCTCACGCGCGCGTCGATGCTTGCTTGCGATATAAGGTCAGCGTTCGCACGTGCCTGCTCTTTTAACAATGCCTTAGTGGTGGCACTCCAGCCGGTGCTCTGGGTGAACACTTGCCCAGCGTAGCCCAGCCCGCGAATGGCTTTATCAGATAAGCCTAAGCGTTTAGCCTGTGCGTCCAACTTAGAATAGTGCTCGCGCTGTTCCACAGATAGCATTTGTGAACGCCCCAATGCTTTGGTCGCGTAGCCAGCGGTGCTAGCAAGGTCTTTAGTGCTATCGGCAATAGGAACCAAATCGTAACCCCTCCCCCACTTGTAGCCCTTATACTCGGCTTTGTGGGCTGTGCGAACATATGCTCGTAGGTCTTTGGCGCTCACAGTGTCAGGCACACGAATGATGCTGTGATAGTGCACCGCGCCCCGGCGCTGATACTCCGCCACACGGATATATTCGATTTTGCTATCAGTGCCCACCTTACGGGTCAAAGCGTCCATGAACCTACTAAACAGGCGGGGGCTGTTATTATTCCATTCCACAGCGCGGGTATAGCCGTAAGAACCTGTGGGCAAGCCATTGTCACCAGTGCTACCAAAACTAGGGGCGGTCAGTGTCAACAAATAGTAAGTGTTGCCTTTGCGCCCTAACCCGCTATCTATTATCTCCCGCACGGTGTGTGCGTTAATGCTGGCACACGATGGGCACAGGTCGTAGTCTTGTGAACCACAGCGCCCATAGAACACTTCGCCACCTTTTACGATACGGCGGGGGTGCTTACAGTAACGCTCACGGGATTGTTGTTCAGGGGTGTTAGTCGGTGTTATCTGTGTTGTCATTCTGCTCTCCTTTATCCAGTAGGAACAAGTCTTTTAGTGCTCGGCTACATGCCACATAGTGCAAGTTGTGTGATTCAGTGTCACCGTTCATGCCCCAGCCAGTCAGGTCGCTACCGCGCACGTCAAGCACAAACACACGGTATGCTTCATTGCCCTTAAAGGCGTGCACGGTGCTGAACATTAGGGTTTGCGGGTCAAGGTTGCCTTCAGCGCTCGCTGTGGTGACAACGCCAGGGTGCGCCTTCTCATAGGCAACCCTGAATGTGTTTAGGCGCTTACTTGTCAGCCCCAGAACCGCGTCACCAGGGCGGGCATTCGCATTGATATAGGCGATAGCGTCAGCGGTGGTAGGGGTGCTCACACGGGTCAGCGTGCCCTCAGTCTTAGTGCTAGATACGGGGTTTGTGCGGTGTGCGTTCACCGCTTCAAGGTGTGCCACAGGTGTGCGCCAACTTTTAGTCAACACGTATTCTTTGAACCCTTGTGAACACAGGGTTGGCAACAACTGTGCGTCAATGCCGTTGAACCCGTAGATTGATTGGTCAGGGTCGCCCGCCAGCACGATACGCTCCGGTGCAAGCGCCTTAATGAACTGCCAATGTAGGGGGCTAAGGTCTTGTGCCTCGTCAACGATTACCTCAGTGTATTCAGCGGGCTGCGCAAGCGCCGGGGCAAGCACCAGCGCGTCAACATAAGATATGTAGCCAACCATTCTTTTAAGTTCTGTGTAGCGGTCAAACAGTGGCTCCACCTCTGGCACCAGCGTGTCAGTGTCCATAGGTGCACCACACGCCAACAAAGTCTCATAGCGCAACAACTCTTTGGTGCTTACAGGGGTGCGCTGTGTGATACGGCGAGCAACCTCACTACCGTCACCCACCGCAAGGGCGGGATAGCGTTCAAGAACTAGTTGAACAGCAAGTGATGTGATAGTGCGCACCTCAGTGTCAACAATGCCAGCACCAGTCAACCTATTCTCGATAACCGCGCGTGCCTTGCGGGTGAACGTTGTACACAACACCCTGTCACCGCGTGCAAGCACGTGCTTGGCGCGTTCGGCTATCACCTCCGTTTTACCCGTACCAGCCGGGGCAACCAGCACGATACGGCTCTCCGGGGCTGATACGAACGCCCCTTGTTCTTCGGTCAAGTTGATTGTTTTGCTCTCAAAAGTGTTCATGTGTTTGCTCCCTGGGTATAAACAACGCCCCGGCACTGGTTGCCGGGGCGTTCAATGTTTGTTGTGTGCTTGCATAGTGCTAGCGGTGTTTACTAACTAAGTTCCTTGTATAGTTCCGCTTCAAGGCGTTCAGCCTCAGCGGTAGGTACGCGCATACGCCTACCCAGCTGGATAACGCGAACCTTGTGTTTGCGTAGCAAGCGGTGAACCGTAGAACGGCTAACGCCCAGGTAGGTGCCAAGTTCGGCAGTGGTCAGATAGTCAGCGCTTGCGGGGCTAACAACTGTGAACCGGCTAGGGGTAGGGGTAGTGATGTTTTGTGTCATGTGTATTCCTTTGTGCTTAGGGGATTTAGAACCCCAACTCCGGGTCGTATTCGTCAGGTTCAAGGTCAAGTTCAGGTTCTAGGGCTTTGCGCTCGCTCTCAGTAAGCGGGGCAACCAGTGCGCCCACTATCTCGCCGTGTGCGCGATACAATGTTCGCTTGGCACGTGCGTAGCGGTCATTATCGCCCGCCTTACCATACGTAAGGCGTGATAGCGCACTACGCACAGTGTGCAGGTCGTCAAGAACATTAGCGATAGTGATTCCTTCAAGTTGGCGCTCGAACAGAATGTCAGTTGCTCTGCTAGTTGCTTGTTCCATGTTTGTTCTCCAAGTCTTTTAGTAAGTTCTCAATAGCCGTTGCGTGCTCCCAAATGCCGTCACGGGTCTCACGTGGCAACATGTCTAGCCTGCCCTTTATGTACTCCGTGCCCCTATACAAGCGGGCAATGGCAAGCGGTAAGGGCGTTATCTGTGGGGGCTTATTGTCAGGTGTTGAATACTGCTTTAATCGGCTCATGTGCTTAATATCGTTGGTTCATTAGATACAGTCGCTCTAATGTGCATAATGTGACAAAGATAACAAAGTAAGCAGGCGAGCGCGGGGGTGATTAAACAACAAAACCCCGTCACCACAAGGGGCAACGGGGTTTATAAGGGGTGTTTACACAGTCAGCAAGTCCGGGCAGTATTCGCTCAATAGGTGTTCCAGTTCATCAGAACTCAGATAGCGCTCATAGGCTGTGGGCTGTGCGTGTAAGTCAACAACCTGTTGTACACGAATGTTCACAAGGGCGTGGGTTTGAACAAAGTGCCGATAGAACGGTGTGCACTCACTTAGATAACCACTATCTAGCAAGTTCACCATTAGGGCGCTCGCTGTGCGCCGTATCGCCTTAGCCTCAGCAACCGCCACAGGGCTAGGGTGCGCAAGCAAGGTGTCAACACGTGTCAACAAGTTGTTGACACACTCCAATGCTTTAGCCTCTACAGTGCCCATACGCCACCCTCCGGGGTTCAAATGCTTATTAATACCAAGTGTAACTCCAAACACAAACAAACCCCGCAGATAAGGTTCTACGGGGTTTGTGTGTTTACTTAGGTATCAGCGCTCGCTATCCTCAACAGGTTCAAAAGCGAACCCGCCGTCAGCCATATTTTGGGCGGTATCAGGTGCTTCACTTGCTTTACCACTTAGCAAATCATCAAGCGTGCTGTCATCAATGTAAGCAAAGCGCATTGGAATCAAACCACCGCGCTCCCCCTCCATAACCGCGCCACCAACGCGGGACTCAGGTATCTGTGTAGGGCTAGGTACACCGCCCACTGAATCATCAGGCAAATCGCCCAAGATAGCCTCAGCGCCAACGCGGTTTTTAACGCGCAAAGCAACGCGAATACCACAAACGTCACGAATGTCTGTTGGCATGGCGGCATCAGTAGGCTTCTGTGTGGCAATAACCACCATTACACCCGCTGAACGCCCCAACTTCACAATGTTTGTTAGTTGCTCAACAATCTGCTGGCGTAAGGCTTTGGCTTCCTTATCGGCTTTGCTACTGGTATACGCTTGTATCTCGTCAACAAGAAGAACCTTCAGTTTGTAGCCTTTTTGCAAGCGCACATCTTTGTCAACGTTCCAAAAGTTCGGTTGCCCGGTATCGGCTTTAATCTGCTTGAACCGGCGTGTCATATCCGCCTCAAACACCCCAAGATACTCAACAACCGCTTTCATATCCTCAATCGTGTTACCAAAGATAGCGTTAGTGGCAACACCCCTGAACGAATCCCAGTCAGCGCCACCCTTGCCGTCGATAATGGACAAATCAACATATTCAGATAGTGCGTAAGCGCTCAACATGGTTTTTAGTGCGGCGGACTTACCCGCACCAGGTACGCCACCAACCAGCAAACCAGCGTTGTTCTTAAACGCTATACGAACAGGGTTGCCATCTTCGTCAACACCCACATTCACGCTCATATCCTGCGCGTCAAGCACAGGGGGTTCAGTAAGCGATACCCCACGGTCAAGGGGGTCAACCTTCCAAAAGATAGCTCTCATACCCTTGCCAGCTTGCTGAATAGATACGCGCTGTGCTTCCAAACGGTTCTTGTGCTCGTTCAGCTTGTCGCCAACCTGTTTTATAGATAGCCCCGGTAGCGGTTCACGTAGCTCTAGGGTGTAATAATCGCCTGATGGGTGCTCCGTCAGTGTAATCCTGTAATCAATGTCGGCCGTGGTCTCAGGCACCGGGATAAGCCCAATATTGCCCAACAAATCGTTACCGTCGCGTGCACTCTTAAAGCGCTCCCGTCTTGCCTTAATCCTTAGATAGTCACCGGTCAGCGGGGCAAACCGCAACAATGGGCGCTTCCAGTATGAACCCACCCACAAGCCAACAATAGCTACCACCAGTAGCCACATAAGCGCCGGAACGCCACTTTTACCCAGCACAGTAAGTGCAAGCATTGTTAGCACCGTAATACGCCAAGCCCAAAGGGTCTTAGCAAGCGCACGTAGTGGCTTGCCCAGTAGGTATTTACCCGCATACCACGCCAAACCGGGGCGCTGAACCGCCTGCTGGTATCTGTATTCTTCTATCGCGCTATCAAACATTCTCTGTCGTGTCATGTCTACTCCCATGTTTTGTTTTGCTGTTTGCTAGGGAATATCAGTTGGCACAAACGGTTCAAACGGTCTATTGGATAGAATGTGACAGAGATAACAATATGTGTGCACCAGATAGCACCGTCAACACCTGTGGACACAGCAAACCCCCGGCTATCAGGGGGTAGATAGCCAGGGGTTCAACAAACAAGGGGGTACATGTGTACAAATGTGCCGTTCATACACAAGCAAATATCAGGGGGGCTAAGGCAACCAAGGTATCTGGTCAATACGAACTGCACTCACCGTTTGTGCCAAAGCCGGTGTCAAAGGGGTAATGGCTTTAGCGTTCGCTATCTCTTCTTCACTAATGTCATCATTAGCAAGTACCACGCCCTCCAGCGCACCACGTGCCTCCTCAATGGTTGCAAACCGGTCTTTTAGTTCGCTCCAAGGCTTACCAGCCACCACCACCGCGTCACTCAATCGCTCGCTCTCAAACGTTGCGCAAGCGTTAGCGCTAGTAAGGCTAGCCAAAGCGTTGATAGCGGGCGCAAGGTTCATAGCCTCAAAAGCGGTGTAGTACTCAGTCATAGCCTCAGAACCGTGCCCCAGTATTTGGCGTGCGGTGTGCATTGGCGTATTCAGCATGTACAGCATGGTTGCTGTAATCTTCCTGTTAATGTGCCCCGCCCAGCGTTCAGTAATCAGCGCCCTCTCAGCCGGGTTTTTAGCGTACCTATCAGCCCAAGCCAGCCTGTACGCCTTCCAGCGCTTACAATCCATTTGCTGATAATACGGTGCACCGCTCGCGGTAAGTAGCACCAAATCATTGAACCGCTCGTCACCTTTACGCTGTGCCCATGTAGTCAATGTGCCATCAGCAAGCGCTGTTCGCCTCTGTTCATACAAGTCAACAAGGGCTTTGCGCAAATCTTCATCAACCGCCAGCGCGCGGTAAGAATCCTTGGTTTTAAGGGAATCCTTAATGTAGATACCTTTGCCCACACCGTCAACGCCCCTACCCTCACCGGCAATCTGGTGGCGAATATTCATCACGGCTTGCCCAGGGCTATACAGGTTATCAATGTCTGCGAACAACAGCCCACCACGTTCACCCTGGCGTAGCCCCAAGAACATAAGCCTCAGCCACACATACTCCAAGGGGCGCTCAGTTCGGTGCATGCTTGCATCAATCAACATTTTGTGTGCGATAGGTCGCCGTTGAACCACACGCTGTGTGCGAATCAAGTCCTCACGTGTAGGCACAACGGGCTTATGGGCACTAATCACAGGGGTTTTAAGAATCAGGTCTTGCTCAACAGCGGTATTGAATATACGTGATAGCAAGCCAAATATTTTTTTAAGCGGGCTATACCCCAAAAGCGGTTCATCATACTTGTCCACTTTGTTCGCACAGTGCTCCATCAGTGCCGATATATCCGCTTTAGATACATCAACCAAGGCTTTAGAACCAATAACAGGCACAATGTGCAACCTCAACAGCCCACTGTAAGCGGATAGTGTAGCGCTACCAGCCTTCTGTTGTGATAGCCAAATCTGTGAATACTGCTCCACGGTAAGGGCACCTGTAAGCACCTGTGAACCCTTTTTAGGCTTAGGGATAGGGGCAAGTGTTCCAGCGTTCTCACGGCGTGCCAGTTCTTTTAGCGCCGCCATACGCGCCTCTTCGGGGGTCTTCCTACGCCGAACAATCGGTTTAGGTGCACTTGTAGCACCAGGTTCACGGGGCAAAGTTATTTTGAACGCCCATTTACCAGAACTTGGCTCGTAGAATGGTTTGCCTTCACCGTTACGGGTGCCAGCACGTGTATTCTGTGGGGGGTTAGTCATGGTCACAGCCTACACTTAATGACCAACTTAATGACCAATATAGGGCATACAAAAGCCCCCTAGCCCTTGATTTGTAAGGGTTAGGGGGCGATAGTGGAGATAAGGGGACTCGAACCCCTGACCCCTTGCATGCCATGCAAGTGCGCTACCAGCTGCGCCATATCCCCGTATTTAGTTGAATGCCCGTGAGCACTCAACCAGTGTACACAAGTGTGCTCCACCTGTGCAACTTGAAGAATTAGTCTTCGATTTTTACTTCGTCTTCAGCAGTGATGATGCGCTGGTCAGCTTCCTGGTCTACCTTTTCGGTAAATTCAGTTTCGCCTTCCACACCCAGTTCAATACGGGGTGCTTCCGACCACAGGCGATCCAACGCATAGAATGCACGGTCTTCTTCATGCTGAACGTGTACAACGATATCCTCGAAGTCCAGCAGTACCCAACGACCGCCGGCACGTCCTTCACGGCGGGCGGGTTTCCAGCTCATCTCTTCACGGAGTTTGTCTTCAACTTCGTCCACAATCGCATTGACCAAGCGCTCGTTATGAGCGGAGACGACCAAGAAGCCATCGATAAGCCCCATAGCTTCTGAGGTATCAACAGCGAACAAATTAGTTCCCTGCATTTCTTCGGCTGCCTGAGCAGCAATTTTTAGAGCCTTAATAGATTCGGCTGATGCAGTCATGGTGTCCTTTCGACACTCGATTTACCGCAGTCGGTAAAGGAGAAAATATCAATCTTACAGTACAAAGAAAAGGGCCACAGCGATCAAGACCACAAGCATGAACAGGAATAACAGCAAACCTGTTTTTGCAGAAGATTTCCGATTTTCCTCTACGGGCGCCGTTGAATCATCAGGGGTAGCCAGCACATCCCGTGAAGGTGCCTCATCTGCAGCGGGTACTTCTTCAGGGTCGGAAGTATCTTCAGTAGTCTGAGTCTCATCCGCAGACTCTTCTTGAGAGACGACGGGCTGCTCTGAAGTGATCCACGGTGTCAAGTGCGGAGCAGACTCATCAACAGAATGAACGGACATATCTGAGGAAGCGGAATCCATCGCCGAATCCTGTTTAGGTGCCTCAGATGAGTTATTCGGGTGAAGGGGTTCCCATGCCTCGACTTCGTGATCGTCCGATCTATCCAAGGTGCTCAAATCCAGTCCCTGTGCTTTGAGCGCCGGGACGGGTAGAGGCAAGCGAACTTCGATGTGCTCTGTAGCGTGATCAGCAGGTGCCCGCCCAGATGCCTCTGCCTGATTTTCAGAGAAATCTTGCTCAGAGGCAGTTGCTGATTCTTCACCGGCGAGCGCACCGTACTCGCCCGTTGTATCTTCGTCTTCATCTACGATGACGTCGCCGTCATAGGTGATGTCGGTTGTCGCATCGTGATCGACGGCGGCCAGATCAAGGGGTGATGAAGTTGTTTCGTTCATCTGTGGTACCGGAGTGGCGTCCACTACTGCGGTGTCTTCACGCTGATCCTTACCACCGACAGTAATGTCATTAGCGGCATCGGGACCTTTAATGTCCCCCATAGCGGAGAGTGCAGCAAATTTGCGCTGTACTTCCAGGGTTTCTTCGGTGACTCCTTGTTCCTCAGCGGAGTTCGGCATAAAAGCTACGGGCTCCTCGGGCAGAGGCCTGCCGTCTCTTTTGGCGCGCAGGTAGGAGGCAACGTCGTCTCTATATCGAGCAAGACGACGCGGACCCATCGGACGAGTCGGAGGGGGTACCTCTAGACCGTCCGCGGTGATGAACGGGTCAAAAAGGTAACTGTTATTCTCGGCGTCGTTTCCTACTGCCTCGTCTTTATTTTCAGTCAAGATTTCCTCGCTTCAGAAGAACTGAGTCTGCTCTAAACCCATACTAGCAACGCCTAAGGGGGTTGAGCTTGAGGGATTTTATCCCACAGGGGTTTTATTCGCCGCTTCGTAGCTCATGGGCACCGTGCGGGAGGCCATCCGAATAGTGTGGGAGGTCTTCTGCTGTGTATGCAGTTGCATGGTAAAGGTCGTACTTATTGATATATTGAACCACCCCATCTGGCACTAAGTACCAGACGGGCATGTGGTTAGCAGAGCGCTCTCTGATGTCGGTGGAAGAGATTGCCATAGCGGGTACTTCCATGAGTGCGAAATGCTCTGGTCCTACATCAGGGACTTCGAGTTCGTGTCCTGGGCGTGTCACGCCTACAAAGTAGGCAAGGTTCCACAGTTTATCGGAGTCTTTCCAGGTCATGAGCTGATTCATGGCATCGGCGCCAGTTATGAAGAAGAGGTCACTCTGAGGTCGGAGCGCACGCAAATCGTTGAGGGTGTCGATGGTATAGGTGGGACCTTCACGATCAATATCAACCCGGCTGACTGTAAAACGGGGATTGGACGCGGTGGCGATGACGGTCATCAGATAGCGGTGCTCGGCATCTGATACCTGCCTTTTATTTGCCTTTTGCCAGGGCTGCCCGGTGGGTACGAAAACTACCTCGTCTAAATCAAGAAGGGCTGCTACTTCACTTGCCGCTACGAGGTGGCCGTGATGGATGGGGTCAAAAGTTCCACCCATGACCCCTAAACGGGTGCGACCTTCTACGCGCGGGGGTATATTCGTAAATTCTTGGGGGAAATGAGGTAGGACGCTCATAAAACTCCTGGACACTACGAAAGTCGGCGCACCCCTGGTATGGATGCGCCGACTTTCACGAAAAAATTAGTGGCGATGCTTTGCCTTGTAGTCTGCCATCGCCTGTTCTTCATCGTGGCCGATGATGTTGCCAGCATGGTCGGGGCGTACAATGCTTCGACCGCTGAAAGAGATGGTGACGAGGAAAAGCGCAATAAAAATGATAGCGGCAATGATACCGAACCAGTAGGTGGGAAGCCCCAAGAGCATCAGCTGTTCGCCGTGCTCAGCTTCAGCTTCCGCTGCTGCTAGAAAAATCTCGTTCATGAAATTCCTTTCCGAAAAGCTCGTGTGTGTGAGAGCAAATGCAGATGTTTAGTCACCATGCTACCGGCTTTTGATCGATTATTCGCATTGTGAACTGGGTATAGTGGCTAAAAACGTCGTGCTTTTAGCGGCGGGTTTGACCGTCACCGCGCACAATCCACTTACTGGTGGTGAGCTGTTCTAATCCCATGGGCCCACGGGCGTGCAGTTTTTGGGTCGATATTCCTACTTCTGCACCCAAACCAAATTGCCCTCCATCAGTAAATCGAGTAGAAGCATTGACGTAAACGGCAGCTGAATCCACTTCTTGAATGAATTTCTCCGCATGATCAAGTGAGTTCGTAATAATCGCTTCAGAGTGACCGGTCGAATATCGGCGAATATGCGAGATAGCAGCATCGACGTCATCAACCGTCGCCACCGCGAGGTCAAGAGAACCATACTCAGTATGGAAGTCTTCTTCGGTAGCTTGAACATATTCAATCCCCGCAGGCAAACGCGCGGAGGTTCGTTCATCTACGTGCAAGGTCACCCCTGCCTGAGCAAGTGCTTTAAGAACTGCAGGAGCGGCATTGGAGCCCTCTGCTAGCAGAAGGGTCTCCACCGTATTGCAGGTACCGGGGCGCTGGGTCTTTGCGTTTACCAAGATATCCTTGGCCATTTTCTCCGATGCTGAAACATCCACGAAAATATGGCAGTTGCCCTCCCCTGTCTCAATCACGGGGACGCGCGCGTTCTTCACTACGCTTTGGATAAGATTGTGACCGCCCCGGGGAATCAGAACATCAATAGCTCCGGTGGCAAGCATCAGTGCGTTGGCGCCCTCTCTGCCGAATTCATCAACTGACTGAACACAATCCATCGGAAGACCACACCGATCGAGAGCGGCACGAATGATACGGCTAATGGTCTGATTAGTCTTGGCCGCCGCAGAGCCCCCTCGCAACATCACAGCATTTCCTGATTTAATCGCTAGACCTGCGATATCGACCGTCACGTTTGGTCGGGCCTCATAAATAGCCCCGACTACCCCCAGAGGCACCCGTGTCTGCACCATGCGCAAACCATTATCGAGGGTTGCCCCTCGAATGACCTGCCCCACCGGGTCTGCAAGCCCCACGAGAGCATGCAATGAATCTGCCAACTCTTGAATACGCTGAGGGTTAAGCGATAAGCGGTCGAGCATCGCCTCGCTCATGCCGTTGGCGCGCTCACGATGTACGTCATCAGCATTTTGCGCCAGAATTACCGAAGACTGCTCTACTAAGTCCTCAGCAATCGCTTGTAGTCCCCTGTTCTTCCACGCAGTATCTGCCCGAGCTAAAGCACGCGAGCTTATCCGCGCGTCGTACGCCATATCGCGAACTTCGCGCATGACAGAATCGGAAACGGTCAATGAACTCTCAGTCATGCTTCTATCCTAAACAGATACTGCGCAGAATGGGGCGTTTCTTATCCTAAAGAATCAGTATTGCCCCACGACAGCAATATTATCGGCATGCACCGCAATAGCGTCGAAGCTCTCCCCCAGCTTTTCTCGGATTTCTGCCGAGTGCAGACCAGCTATTGCCGCAGTTTCAGTAGCACTATAAGAACACAGCCCATGAGCAATCACCGCTCCCCCACTATCGCAAAGTGCCACCGGGTCGGCGCCGTCAAAGTTGCCTTCTACGCTCACAATCCCCGCTGCTAAGAGGGAACGGCGACGGCGCACCGCCGCTACTGCTCCCTCATCGAGAACAATACGTCCGCGAATATCTGCGAGATGTTCCAACCACAATTCATGAACAGAACGCCGCGCACCGGTAGCAAAAAACCATGTTCCCACGTCCTCCCCTGCAAGAGCCGCCCGCGCCTGAGTCGCGCTAGTTACCAAAGCGGGAATACCCGAAGCTGCAGCAAGATGAGCCGCCTGAACCTTCGTCACCATTCCACCAGAACCCACTCCTGCAGACCCTACTGAACCAATTGAAACACCCTCTAAATCTTCTGCTCCTCGCACCTGGACAATGCGCTCACCACCCTGCGCAGGATGCTTCGTATACAAAGCATCCACATCAGAGAGCAGAATCAGAGCATCTGCTTTCACCGTATGAGCCACCAACGCAGCGATGCGATCATTATCCCCAAATTTAACTTCAGCAGTCGCAACGGCATCATTCTCATTAATAATGGGCATTACCCCCAGTTCCAAAAGGCGCTCTAACTGCCGGTGGGCATTCCGATACCGATCCCGCGCCATCAAATCATCGGCGGTCAGCAACACCTGAGAAACCCGCACACCATAGCGACTAAAAGTCTCCGTATACCGCGCCATCAGAAGTGATTGCCCCACCGACGCCGCAGCCTGCTGAGTCGCTAGATCCTTTGGTCGGCGAGAAAGCCCCAAAGGCGCCAAACCCGCAGCAATCGCCCCCGAGGACACCAAAATAATCTGCATCTGAGGATTCATCCGCAGAGCCTTCGCCAAAACATCAATAATGGTGGCGATAGCCAACTCATCTAAAGAATTCTCAATGGAAGTCAGCGATGAAGAACCCACCTTAACCACGACTCTCTGTGCCTTAGGCAACTCAAAGCGCTCGGAAATAGGACTCATCCGATGCTTAGCCCGAGACTGAGCACTAGCAACCAAAGATTCTTGCGAGGCGGAGTTCATGAAGACTCATTTCATCGACCAACAAAACAAAACACCGTACCCGAGACACGGGTACGGTGTTAAGTCTAAAAGAGATCTAGGACTCATCTCTAATCATTAGGAGTTTTGCTCGTTCTTCGAAGAATTCTTAGCTTTCGCCTTTTCATCCACAGATTCAGTCCACACACCTGCCTGACGCTCAGCTTCAAGCTCAGCACGAGCCTCAGCCTTAGCATCCATACGATCGTGGTACTGAGCCTTACGTTCCGAACGGCTGGGACGAATAACTTCTTCCAAACGCACATCAGTACCGCGAGGAGAAGCCAACATCTCGGCGCCACCTACCATCGTAGGCTCCCAATCGAAGACGACGGCGTCATTCGCTTCACCAATCACCACGGCGTCACCAGCACGCGCACCCTGTTTATACAGTTCGTCTTCAATACCAAGCTTTGCAAAACGATCCGCCAGATAGCCGACCGCTTCATCGTTATTAAAATCGGTCTGCATAATCCACTTTTCGGGCTTCTCACCAATTACGCGGAACAAAGGCTCCAGATTACGCTCTTCACGACGAATAAAGAATTCCTTCTGCTTCTTCGAGCGGAATCCCTTGGGGCGAACCACAGTGTTATCTTCAACGGGTTTCGATTCAGCCTTCTTCCGAGCCTTTCGATCCGCCTCAACAATTTCTGCCATCGCGAAAGTCAGCGCTCGCAAGCCTTCATGAGAGGCAGTAGAAATCTCAAAAACCTTGAAACCCTTGGCCTCAAAGTCACCGCGCACAAACTCCGCCAACTCGCGAGCATCGGGTACGTCAATCTTATTCAAGACAATCAACTGAGGACGCTCGTTCAACGGGATGGTCACTCCGGCAGTGGGATCCACCTCGTAATTTTCTAGCTCCCCACGGATAACCTCGAAATCAGAAATCGGATCGCGATTAGGCTCCAGAGTTGCACAGTCAATCACATGGACTAGCGCAGAAGAGCGCTCCACATGACGCAAGAAGCGATGCCCGAGCCCCTTACCGTCGGAAGCACCCTCAATCAAACCGGGAACATCCGCTACGGTATAGCGGGTATCCCCTGCCTGAACCACACCGAGGTTAGGCACCAAGGTGGTGAAAGGATAGTCTGCAATCTTAGGACGTGCAGCGGAAATAGCAGCAATCAAGGAAGACTTACCAGCACTGGGGTAACCCACCAGAGCGATATCAGCAATTGACTTAAGTTCAAGAACGATATCTCGTTCATCGCCGGGAATACCCAACAGAGCAAAACCGGGAGCCTTGCGCTTAGCAGAAGCCAATGCCGCGTTGCCCAGGCCGCCCTGTCCACCCTGAGCGGCCACGAACTCATCGCCTACCCGAATAAGGTCGGCAAGAACATTGCCTTCTTTATCTTTGACCACGGTTCCCTGCGGAACCGACAGAATCAAAGATTCACCGTTGAATCCATGGTGCAGGTCGCCACGGCCAATATCACCATTGGGTGCATGCTGATGGGGGGTGTGATGGTATTCCAGCAGTGTGGTCGACTGACCATCGACTCGCAAAATGACGTCGCCGCCATTTCCACCGTTTCCACCGTTAGGGCCGCCAAGAGGCTTGAACTTCTCGCGGCGAACCGACACACAGCCGGTCCCACCGTGTCCACCGGATACATGCAGGACGACGCGGTCTACAAATTCTGCCACGAAAGATTCTCCTTGTATTGACTATAAAAACTTTTACTCATTGTCCCATATCTAACGGGACTGAACTATACGCATCTTGAACAGATGCAGAGAGGGCAAGCACCATCGGTGCTTGCCCTCTCCGTGCATTCTAAAGAGCTAATTACTCAGCTGCTACAAGAATGTTAACGACCTTGCGGCCCTTACGGGTACCGAACTCGACCTGACCTGATGCAAGTGCAAACAGGGTGTCGTCTCCGCCACGGCCTACGTTGTTGCCGGGGTGGAAATGGGTGCCGCGCTGGCGGACGATGATTTCGCCTGCGTTGACGGTCTGACCGCCAAAGCGCTTAACACCGAGGTACTGGGGGTTAGAGTCACGGCCGTTGCGGGTGGAGCTTGCGCCCTTCTTATGTGCCATCTGTGCCTACCTTAGGTAAAGATTGTTTGAAGATCCGGAGCTTGCCGAACTTACGCGTTGATCGCAGTGATCTTGACGGTGGTAAGTTCTGCGCGGAAGCCCTGACGCTTCTTGTAACCGGTCTTGTTCTTGTACTTCTGAATAACGATTTTAGGACCGCGAAGGTCTTCAATCTTTTCAGCAGTTACCTTGGCAGAAGCCAGGGTCTTTGCATCTGCAGTGACCTTGTCCCCATCAACCAGCAGCAGTACAGGCAGCTCTAGAGTGCTACCGGGCTCGCCAGCGACGCGGTCAAGGGTAACGAGGTCTCCTACGGAAACCTTTTCCTGGCGGCCGCCAGCGCGTACAATCGCGTATGCCACTTGGGAACTCACTTCTCTCGACGTCTTTAGTTTGAACAATATTTCGACAGAGCGCTGATCCTAGTACCAAAAACGTGTATCGCTTACTGAACCCTGAGAAGATTTCTCGCTGGATTCAGAGCATTTATATAAGGATGCGCGCTCATCGAGTTTTCCAGTGATTGCTCACCGGTGGATGCTTAAGTCTGACTTGAAACGTGTAAAACAAATCAAACAGCACCGACATATAAGCCTACGACACTCTGCTACAGAGGGCAAGTGACACGCCCTGAGCATGTCAGCAAACACTCTGGACCCCTCATCAGACAACAATGTTCTCTGAAAGAGTAGAAACGAACGCAAGTTTATCTACCCATTAATATATGAATTCTCGTCTCTTAGTAAGCCCACAAGACGCATTGTGTTGAAACACTCATAGCAAGAGCCTGGGGTACCGCCGTTTCTAGCGGTCCCCCCAGGCTCTTGCATTTACCTGCTCACAGAAAGTCTTACTTTCCTTCGCGCTTAATTTCTTCGGCTGACACGCCCACGCCCAACATGACCGGCGCAGAGGCATTTTCAGTTGAAGACGCCACAGACATAGAAGTCGAAACAACTGTTCCTGCAGCTTCTGCCTTCTGAATATCCTGGGACTGCACGCTACCGTCAATGCCCGTGCTGACCGCGCGTCGCGAACGGCGCTTCTTTGCAGGTGTTTTCTGTACGGGCTCAGCTGGTTGCTGAGCTACAGTTTCAACAACCGAAGGCTCGGATGTTCCGTTCACACTACCGGGCTGCGCTACCCCGCTGACGCGAGGTTTTTTCTGTGCCTGACGCTCGTTATGTCGGGCATTCTCACCCTGAGATTGAGAGTTAGCGCGGCGCCCACGAGAATTCCTCGATGGTTTTTCTGCGGTATCGCGAGAGGAACGTGAACGTTCTGTACGCTGTGTAGATGATTCGGTGTATCCGTTCTCATTCTCCGAGCGAACGACGTCGCGACCTGCTTTCTGCGATGCACGAGCCCGTGCCTCACCAGCGCGAATTGCTTCGAAGCGGTTGGAGTTCTGAGTGAAGCGGGAATCAACGTCAGCAGAAGAAGATGATGAGTCAGAAACATCAGATTCTTCTGCGGACTTAGCACTCTGTGATTGCGCAGAAGAATCAGAACGACGCTTGCGAGAGCGCCCCTTCTTCTCTTTCTGGTCAAATGCTTCTGTGAGCGACTCAAGAGTCAAAGACCCCTGCTCGGCAGTAGTGTCTTCAGTCTCTTTCGATTCCTCACGTTGGGGAAGCTCTATGACTTCACCGCCAATAGTAACCGTCAAATCCGGTGTACCGGTGAACTGCTCGTTTGAGCTCTGCTGATCCTGGGGAGTTTGCTCCCGGCGATTCTGCTTGCGACGCTTACGCCTGCGAGCATTCTTAGACTCTCGGGAGTCATCCGCCTCAGATTTCTCGGGCTCATGAGTACTTGCCGCAGCAATATTAGCAAGGGCTGCACGACGTGCTTCGCTTTGACGATTGTCGTCTTCATGCGAAGACACCTGATGATCGTTGTGGCGAGTATCGCGATTACGCTGAGACTTACGTGCCTTACGACGGTCATCCCGATCATGGCGATGGATGTAATCCGAAGCGCCTCCCGAACGACCCTTCAGAGGCTGGTCGTGAACGATGACGCCACGCCCCGCACACTCCTCGCACGGCTCTGAGAAAACTTCCAAAAGTCCGGTTCCCATGCGCTTACGCGTCATCTGAACAAGACCAAGCGAGGTAACTTCAGCAACCTGATGCTTGGTACGGTCTCGACCCAGGCATTCCACCAGACGGCGCAGAACCAAATCACGATTTGATTCGAGAACCATATCAATAAAGTCAATAACGATAATGCCACCGATATCGCGTAACCGAAGTTGGCGCACAATCTCTTCTGCGGCTTCAAGGTTGTTCTTGGTAACGGTCTCTTCCAAGTTGCCACCGGAGCCTGTGAACTTACCGGTGTTTACATCAACCACGGTCATAGCTTCAGTACGATCAATGACCAGCGAACCGCCTGAAGGCAAGTAAACCTTTCGATCGAGAGCCTTGAAGAGCTGTTCTTCAATGCGGTAATGATCGAAAAGATCTTCGTCCTTGTCCCACTTTTGCAAGCGATCCACCAAGTCCGGAGCCATATAGGTGACATAGGCTTCAATAGAATCCCAAGCGACATCGCCCTGAACCATCATGGCGGTGAAGTCTTCATTGAAAACATCACGCACAGTCTTGATGGTGAGGTCAGGCTCCTGGTACAGCATTTCGGGAGCAAGAGTCTTCGGCGCGGAGGCGCGGTTTAGAATCTCTTCCCACTGTACGCGCAAGCGGTTAATATCGTGGCTCAGTTCTTCCTCAGAAGCGCCCTCTGCTGCGGTACGGACAATAACGCCTGCACCGTCAGGCAACTTATTCTTGAGAATCTTTTTCAAGCGTGTGCGCTCGGTATCAGGCAATTTACGTGAAATACCGGTCATTGAGCCACCGGGCACGTACACCAAGAAACGACCGGGCAAAGATACCTGGCTAGTCAGTCGAGCGCCCTTATGACCCACGGGATCTTTGGTGACCTGCACCAGGACAGAATCCCCAGATTTTAGGGCGTTTTCGATTTTGCGGGGTGAGCCGTCGAGACCTGAAACGTCCCAGTTCACTTCACCGGCATAGAGGACGGCGTTGCGTCCGCGTCCGATATCCACGAATGCTGCTTCCATTGAAGGCAAAACGTTCTGCACCTTTCCGAGGTACACGTTGCCAATCAGGGAGTCCTGCTGGGTTTTTGAGACAAAGTGCTCGGCGAGTACGCCATCTTCGAGGACACCGATTTGGATGCGGTCATCTTTTTGGCGGACTACCATTTGGCGGTCTACTGATTCGCGGCGGGCAAGGAACTCTGCTTC
>NZ_LXTU01000040.1:0-1110 GCF_001683935.1 Rothia sp. ND6WE1A
GTGTTTGCGGTGGTTCGGGGGTTGGTGTTTTATGCGGCTGGGAGGACTTTTGAATAAGCCTCAATGAATGAATAATAATTTAAATAGGTAGAGGAATTCCGCCCGTAATCATATAACTGGCCCCAATTCCTGCTGCAAAGAATTGACCATCGGAGAGAGGGTTTTCTTCAAAGCTTATTCAAGAGTGATGATGGTCCGAGAGATGGTCGGCGGGGAGGTGTTGAACAGTTCCGCAAGGAGCTCTTCGGTTATGTTATTCCGATGATAGAGCAGAGTCGCTTTCTGAGCTTGAGGCAGGGTGAGTGCTGTTGGGTTGCTGCCTGGCTTGCCCCAGGTGATGTGGTGGGTGAGGGCTGTGAGCAGCTTGGTAAATTGCTGGTGGATGAGGCCGGTTGTACGCTGGTGTGGCAATGGTCTTCTCTGGTTGGCTGAGTTTATTTAGTCGAAGATTTAACTCTCATTGTGCCACTGGTGGGGCCGATGTTTAGTTGGGGCCACCCTTTAGGAATAAGCCTCTGAGTTGGGAATTAATTAATTCTCACGTCTGCAAAGTTTCTCACCCTTACTTTTTCAGCAACTTCTAAAAACAGAGGGTCCTCAGGTGAGGCATTTATATAAAAGAGAGACTCATCTTTATTAGTCATATCCCCACCCCAAGAAACTATCCCTTCATAGTCTTTGAGTACTTCTTGAATTATCTTAATTTCATATGCAAAATAGGAGTCAATAGGCATAGAAGGTCGGATTTGAAGCGCAGTACCGGATGATAAATTAGAGTAAGGGGTTTGAATCGCCTCTTCGGTTTTAGCTTTCCATCCCGAAATTTCCCCGGGTTTAATATCTTTCACTCGGTAATGCATCTGACGCACCAAATCCGAAAGAATGATGTTCACATCCCCGATTCTCATCTCGCAACTGGAACTGATCCCTGAAATAACACATCTTTCAATGGATGAAACACCATCAGCTGGATTTTGCACGGGCCATCCATTGAGCGAAAATTCATAATTATCTTGATTTAACTGGCTCGCCTGAGCAGGGGGTTGAGAAGAAACAACTGGGCATATTGCAACAGTCAATGAACCCGCAATAAATTGTCTACGATCTAAA
>NZ_LXTU01000044.1:0-1831 GCF_001683935.1 Rothia sp. ND6WE1A
ACACCCCACACAACAAACTGAGGGAGTCTCACCCCAACCGAGACTCCCTCACCCCACCCTAAAAAAACAAAAACTTTAACCACTAACTACACCAAACCCATGTAATAGATTTATGAAATCCCTGGGAACAAGCTATATTTTTGGTATGGGTAATAAAAAAGTTTTGGCTACACTAGCAATCGGAGCCACCGTTGTGCTCAGCGGCTGCGCACAAACCATCGTCCCAGGACTGGGACTCGAAAAAGCATCAGGTTTTGAAGACAACCGAGACTCACTGGTCATCGAAGCGGCGGTAAAAGACGCCAAAACCGGTGAACTCAAGCCCGGTAACATCACCGTAACCCAAGACCAAATGGACTTCGACGGCAACCGCAAAGACTTCGGCCCCGAAGAATCCTACTTCAAAGTCGTCACCGACGAAGGCGAATCAGTCTCCGGCCACCTCATCCGAGTCGTCGTCCAAGCAAACGACCCCGAAGCAGAAGTACTCTGCGCCATCAAAGACATCACCAAAGAAGAACCAACTCACGCCACAGAATCCGAAGGCGAAGGCTCAGCAACCTGCCAAATCGACGTCAGCTAACCCTGAAACACCACCAAGACAGCGGATTTTTTCACACCCGAAAAAATCCGCTTTCTTTATGCGCTCCACCAACCCAAAACATATGGAAAACTAGAGGACATGAGTACCACAACGACCAACACAGCAACCGTTGAAATCGAAAAACACCACACCCAACCCACCAACCTGCTCTACCGCATCTCCGATCACCTGCACCAGGCTCGCGAAAACCGCGCTCGCCATCATGAAGAAGAGCCGGTGATTGTACCCTCGGTGGGTTACGGTTCTGCCAAAGACGGCTGGGTACGAGTCATTGCCCGTGCACTGTATAAGACAGAGCTTTTCGAAAAAGTCTTTAACTCACTGGATAGTTACCAGACCTCACACGAAACAATTCGTGGATGGCGTTCATTCACCGCCATCGCTATATCCTATGCACCCATCACCATTACAGTGGACGGACAACAGTTTAAAGTAAACACGGACCGCGGCGGCGTCCTGGACGTCAAGATTGCAATTGACCTAGAACCCGGTATTCATGAGGTACTGCTACACACCCCAGGAAGCACCATTGCCCGAACGACCGTATACATCGTTCCCCCCGAACAAAAGATCGGCGTAGTTTCAGATATCGACGACACCGTAATGGTAACCGCCCTCCCACGCCCAGTTCTAGCAGCGTGGAACTCCTTTGTACTCAACGAACACGCACGTACACCCACCCCCGGAATGTCCGTGCTGATGGACCGCATCCACCGTGAATACCCCGACGCCCCCTTCATGTACCTCTCCACAGGAGCATGGAACATCGCCCCAACCCTTCACCGCTTCCTAACCCGCAACGCCTACCCTAAAGGCACCTTCCTCCTCACCGATTGGGGCCCGACCACAGACCGCTGGTTCCGTTCAGGATCCGCCCATAAAGTAAACTCTTTGCGCCGACTAGCAGAAGAATTCCCCGAGATGCAGTGGATCCTCATCGGCGACGACGGACAGCGAGACCCTGACGTCTACAGTGGCTTTGCCGTACGCTACCCCCAAAACGTCGCAGCCATCCTCATTCGCAACCTGACGCTGGGAGAAAGCGTCCTCGCATCGGGCCGAGTATGGAGCGATAACCAGTCCAAAGAAATCTCCCGCGGACGACTGTGGCTAGAAGCAAACGACGGTGCCAGCTTTATCAAGAAACTCAAAGGTCTTGGTTTGCTCAAGAGCACCAAGGGCAAACACAACAAGTACTAACCCAAAATAGTACGAATGGCGGGTCAC
>NZ_LXTU01000053.1:0-2168 GCF_001683935.1 Rothia sp. ND6WE1A
CCTCTCTCCGAAGCGGAACGTGGTCGCAGCGAAGCGTTTCCTGGCCAAGGCCCTCAGGTCCAATGCGTCAGCCGGGTATCCCAGAGTGATCAACACCGATAAAGCACCCTCCCTAGCCAAGGCAATCGCCGAGTTGAAGTCAGAGGGAATCTGCCCGCCAACAGTGGAACACCGGCAGGTGAAATACCTCAACAATATCTTGGAAGGCGACCATGGTCGGCTGAAGCGGATCCTCGGGCCGAAAGGCGCGTTTAAGAACCGGACATCTGCATATCGGACGTGGAAAGGGATGGAGGCGACTCATTGCGGAAAGGTCAGGGCACGATGTTTGCCTACGGGCAACCGAACCCGGACGCGGTGATCGTCAACCGGGTCTTCGAGACGGCCTGAGAACGCCCACACGCAGCGGCGATCAGGGAATGAGAAACTGAGTCTTCACTGCTCTCCGCCCAACTTTGCAACAGCACCCGACGCACGGGGAAGCGAACGAGATCAGACCTGCAGCTGCCGCAGCCAGGAGGCCGATCATCAGTGACCCGGTGGCCGCGGCGTCGGCGAACTGCTAGCCGATCGCCAACTGCGCCATCACATCAACGGTCATGATGCTGGTGCCTCCTCGGCCAGCGGCAGGGCGACATCAAGGATGTCATCGGCGGTGACCTCCCTCAGGAACACCGCGGCCGGGCGGTGGGGAAGAAGACGGTATTCTGGTTGTCCCGGAAGACCACAACACCGAGGAAGGTCACCGTGCTGCCCGATGGGTGGTCTGCAGCGACTCTGCCCACCTCGGTACTCAACCCTGCTGTGGGGGTTACTTGTAGCGAAGCGAGCTGAACATCCCGGTTTCCATGTGATAGGCGTTATGGCAGTGAAATGCCCACTCACCGGGGTTCTCAGCGATCAGGTCGGCGATTATGGTTTCACCCCGGCGGAGAAGGACGGTGTCCTTGCGTAGCCCGCCGCTGCCGGGCAGCGCCCACGTGTGGCCGTGGATGTGCATGGGATGGGGCATCATGGTCCTGTTGCGCATGACCATCCGCAGGCGCTGGCCCTCCTGCACGGTCGCGGGGGAGGATTGGCCGTCGGTGAGAATGCTCCATTCATACGGCATCATCTGCCCGCCCAGGTCGATGCTGACTTCTCGGTCTGGTGTGCCCTCGGGCAGGAGTGCACGGTCTGCTGGCTTCAGGGAGGACAGAAGCAGTCCGGTGGACGACAGCTCGGGGAAGTCGACATCGGGGCGGGGGGCCTGGCCGCCGGCGGTGCGGATGACGGCGAAGGCGCGGTCGTCCTTACCCACCGCCAAAGCCGTGAGCGGGAAGACGCCGTCGCCGAGGATGACCTCGACGTCGACACGCTCGCCCATGGACAGGTAGATCGATTCGGTCTCCCAGGGCTGGACAGGGAAGCCGTCGGTGTGGGTGACGGTCATGCGGTGACCACCGAGGGCCACCTTGAAGATGGTGTCACCGCCGGAGTTGATAAACCGCAGGCGGGCCTTGTCGCCTGGACGAGCCTCGAAGGTCCGGTGAGCACGGGGGATACGTCCGTTGATGAGGTAGTGCGGATACATCACATCGCCGGCATCCCCGCCCAGTACCCGGTCCGGGGTGCCGTGGTCGCCCATTTCCATCCCCCCGTTATGGTCGCCCATTTCCATCCCCCCGTTATGGTCGCCCGAACCCATTCCGGTGAGCTTGTCGAGCTCATCGTCGGGAGTGCCCTGAATGCCATCGACCCAGTCGTCGAGCACGATGGTCCACTCGACGTCCTGGTCCTCAGCGTCTTGCGGGTCACGGATAATCAGTGGGGCGTGGAGGCCGCGATCAAGCTGCAGGCCGGTGTGGGAATGGTAGAAGTAGGTGCCACCGTGGGGGACTTCAAAAACATAGGAGAAAGACTCGCCAGGTTCAATGGGGTCCTGGGTCATGCCGGGCACACCGTCGGCTGCGTTGTGGAGTGCGATGCCATGCCAGTGGATAGAGGTGCTCTCAGGCAGTTCATTGGTGATATCGACCTGGAGGACGTCGCCGGCGGTGGCCTCAATGGCCGCATCCCCGGTGTCAGAGACGTACCTCCACGTCTTGGCTTCGATGCCGCCGATATCCAGGGAGAGGGGCCGGGCGGTCAGTGTCCGGCGCACCGTCGGCTCACCGAGCGCAGTGGGG
>NZ_LXTU01000057.1:0-76299 GCF_001683935.1 Rothia sp. ND6WE1A
CGTTTTAACAACAACGAGAGTCGTTTCTCAGACGGACATCAGCGCGGAGGTCAGCAGCGTCGCGATGCTCGCGACAGCGCAGCTCCCAAAGCCGGTTACCGCCCGTCGAAAGGTCAAGGACCTGAAATCGACACCGATGTAACCGGTCGCGAACTCGATGGCTCAGTATTGCGCCAGCTTCGCGCGTTGGAAAAGGATAACGCCGACGTCGTCGGTCAGCACCTCGTGATGGCAGGCCGCTACCTCGACATCGACCCCAAATTCGCTCTAGAGCATGCTCAAGCTGCAACTCGCCGCGCAGGCCGCATCGCAGCGGTACGCGAAGCCGCCGGCATCGCCGCCTATGTAGCAGAAGATTTTGAACTTGCTCTGCGTGAGCTCCGTACTCATCGTCGTATCTCCGGCTCAGATGAGCATCTAGCGGTGCTGATTGACACCGAACGCGCGCTGGGACATATCGAAAAAGCTCTTGAACTGGCAGAGGAATCGAAGCAGCTAGAACTTAAGCCCGCTGAGCGAGTAGAAACCGCCATTGTGGTCTCCGGTATCAAACACGACCAGGGCGATTTAACAGGCGCTATTGAGGCGCTGGAGATTCCCGAGCTCAATAGCCAGCGTGGATTCGACTACAGCCCTCGCCTCTTTGAAGCTTACGGTGCGCTTCTTGAAGAAGACGGGCGAGAAAAAGAAGCCGCTCGCTGGTACCGACTCGCAATCGTTACTGAAGCTGCGTTGGGACAGGGCGAATTCGCAGAACCCGAAATCTTCGATATCTTCGGCGAGCCCGAGCTCTTTGAAGACGAGGAAGAACCTTCGGTTTCTCTCACTGACATCGAAATTAAGACGGAAGAGTCTGAAATCTATGAAAAGGAAGACGACGACTTCGTTGAGGAAGATGAGCAGGATGAAGACGCACTGAGCTCCGCTGAAACCACAGTGAGCGAAGAACAAGCTTCCGAAGAGAACCTGCAGTCTTTCGACGAGGAATCAAAAACCGAGACCGAACGAAAAGAAAACCACGAGGACTAATAATGCTGTTAGACCGGCACGATAGCATACTTTCTGACCTGGACGGCGTAGTCTACGCTGGCCCCTTCGCTCTTGAAGGGGCTCCGGAGGCTCTCAACCGAGCGCAGGATATGGGCGTGCCGGTCGCATTCGTTACCAATAATGCCTCCCGAAGTGTGAGCACCGTTGCCGAGCACCTGGTGAAGCTTGGTGTCAAAACGGATAGCGAGCACGTCATCAGCTCTGCTCAAGCGGCAGCTGAAATGCTTAAAGACCAAGTGACACCCGGTGCAAAAGTTCTTATCTGCGGTGCGCAAGCTCTCGCAGACTGCGTGAAAGATGCCGGGTTTGAACCGGTCTGGAAACAGAATGATTCACCGTCCGCCGTCGTGCAGGGGTTTAACCCTGAATTAAGGTGGGTCGACCTTGCCGAAGCAGCCTTTACTCTCTCTGACCCGGATATTGTGTGGGTAGCGAGTAACACTGACTTGACGATTCCTAAAGAACGAGGAATTGCACCGGGTAACGGGACGCTGGTGAATGCTGTAGCCACTGCAACGGGGAGAACTCCTCTGGTTGCTGGAAAACCTGAGTCAGCTATTTTCACCACCGGAGCAAAAAAACTCAAGAGCTCTCAGGCTCTGGTGGTAGGGGACCGTCTAGATACCGATATCCAAGGCGGAAACCGGGCCCAGATGGCGACGGCATGCGTACTTACCGGTGTTGATACCGTCGAGTCTGTTTTGGCTGCAATACCTCTGGAACGGCCAACCTACCTACTGAAGAATTTGGGTGAACTTTTCGAAGACTATCCCGATATCGAAGTTTCTATTGAGACCAATGGGGCACAGGCATCTTGTGCTACTCATCGCGCTTTAGTTACTGGAAATAAACTTGCTGTGTCCGGCGATTCAGACCACCTCAACTTTTGGCGAGTTAGCTGCGCAGCTTGGTGGGCAGCTCATCCTCACGTTGACGTTCCCACATCTCCGGAGGAAATCGTTCATGAACAGTAAACCCGAATCTGAAGAAACCTCCCACGATGAGTTGATTGAGTTCGAAAAAGAACTTGAGGCGGTGCTGGCGTTAGATCCTATCGAAAGAATTCAGCGGTATGAAAGTCTCAACGCTCATCTCATTCATGAGATGGAAACGGCGCAAGAACCTGCGGAGCCTGACGAGTGAGCTTACGTTTAGATAAAGCACTGGTTGAACGAGGTCTAGTTTCCTCACGTACCTTAGCTGCTAAGTTGATTGCTGAGCGAAATGTCAAAGTCAACGGCAAGGCTGCGCTCAAAAGTTCGCAACTCGTGGGGGAGAAGGATTTTTGCCAAGTTGCGTCTTCAGACCTGACACGATATGTATCGAGAGCCGGTCATAAGCTCGCCGGAGCATTAGAAGCTTTCCCTCAGATTCGGCTTGAAGGTAAACGGTGTTTGGACGCCGGCGCTTCGACAGGCGGTTTTACCCAGGTGTTACTTGAGCGAGGGGCGGCTTCCGTGATGGCAGTTGACGTAGGTCATAATCAGTTGGCGCCCATGCTTCGTGACCATCCCTCGGTGGAAGTTTTTGAGGGACTCAATGTCCGCTACCTGAAGCCAGATATGATTGGCGGAGAAGTAGAGGTGACGGTCTCTGACTTATCGTTTATTTCTCTCACCCTGGTTATGGACGCTTTAGCGATGTCAACTCAGCACGGGGGCGATCTGCTGCTGATGGTCAAACCTCAATTTGAAGTGGGGAAACACTTTATAGGAGCAGGTGGCGTGGTCAATAATCCCCAGGCACACCAGATGGCTTTAGATAAAGTGTGTGCAGCCGCAGAGCAAGCCGGTTTAGAGGTTTCAGGGCAACAACAAAGCCCTCTACCGGGGCAAGATGGAAACCTCGAATTCTTTTTGTGGTGTAAGAAATCATAGATTAATCTACGCCTTAAATTCGAATACTTATTCGAATTTAAGGCGTTTTTAGTTCACAAGAGCTCATGAGTGGAATAGTCTAGGTACGTGACTTTTTCCCAAACAGCTCATGACTCTTTCAGCCGTAAAATTCTGGTGTTTGCGCACACCGGCCGTGATGACGCTCGCCGCGCCGCCCGTCTTGCCTGTACCCAACTTTACGGTGCAGGTCTGAGCCCGGTGATGGAACGTTCTGATCTCGAATCGCTTCTGGAGGGGTGGCAAGAACCGGTCCCGGTTGAAGTGATGCGTGAGTCGGTGGCTCTCAACGAAGTCGAGCTCGGCGTTGTACTCGGCGGAGACGGCTCAATTTTGCGCGCTGCCGAGATGATTCGACACACCGAAATTCCACTGGTCGGAGTTAATCTGGGACACGTGGGGTTCCTCGCTGAATCGGAAGAATCAGATTTAGAGGAGACTGTCTCCCGTATCGTACAAAGCGACTACGAAGTTGAAGAACGTATGGCGCTCGACGTGCAAGTTTGGCACGGGCGTAAGAAAATTGCGGCAACCTGGGCTCTGAACGAAGCCAGCGTGGAAAAAGGCAACCGCGCCAAAATGATTGAAGTTGCTATTGACGTCGACGCCCGCCCCATTAGTACCTTTGGGTGTGACGGGGTGGTCATGGCGACTCCCACCGGATCAACCGCCTACTCGTTCTCCGGCGGTGGTCCCATTGTTTGGCCAGAGGTTGAGGCCATGCTGATTGTTCCCCTTGCCGCTCATGCCCTGTTTTCGCGCCCCCTCGTTACTGCGCCGTCGTCGACTATCGCAGTAGAAATCTCTGCAGAATACGGTCAAAACGCGGTGCTGTGGTGCGATGGCCGGCGTAACCAAGAAATCCCCGCAGGTTCGCGTATCGAAGTTTCGAAATCGTCTAAACCGGTGAGACTTGCGCGCATTCACCCTGTACCTTTTGCAGAGAGATTAGTCGCAAAATTTGAACTTCCCACCGAAGGGTGGAGGGGGCCAATTCGCCGAACAGATACTACTGCACTTCCCCAGATAACGAAGGATATAAACGAGTGATTGAGGAAATTCACCTTCGCGACCTCGGTGTCATTACCGATGCTCGTTTGCCGTTAGAACCGGGGTTTTCTGTACTGACCGGTGAAACCGGTGCGGGCAAGACCATGGTAGTAACTGCATTGGGAATGTTACTGGGCAATCGTTCCGATGCTAATTCCGTACGGTCGGGAGCAAAAAATGCTCTGGCAGAAGCCGTTATTAAACTGCCACATGACCACCCATCTCTAGCTCTCGCCGAAGACGCAGGAGGCTCGATAGAAGAACTAGATGCAGAATCCAGCGAGCTCCTTCTTGCGCGGACTGTATCTGCAGCAGGGCGTTCCCGCGCGCACGTCGGCGGTTGCTCTGCACCCATCAGTACGCTATCCGATATCGGGCAGCATCTGATTGCTGTTCATGGACAGTCGGATCAGCTTCGCCTCAAATCTTCTGCTGAACAGCGCCATGCTTTGGACTCCTACGCGGGAGAAAAATTAGCGCGGTTAAAAAAGAAATACCGGGTGAACTACGAACGATTCCGTACTGCTGCCGCCGAACTGCGAGAAGTCCGCGAAAATACCCGCGCTCGCGCATTGGAAGCGCAAACATTAGAGGGTGCGTTAGCAGAAATCGATCGTGTGAATCCGCAGGAGGGCGAGGACGAAGCCCTGAAGAGCGAATCCGCCAAGCTCTCTAATGTGGAGGCACTGCGTATCGCCGCGACGACCGCTTCAACGGCTCTTGCGGGAAGCGAGTACGGGGAGGCTGATACCCCCAACGTACTGGCCCTTCTTGATTCCGCTCGTTCAGCGTTGGATCAAGAATCAGCTGCTGATGAAGATATTGAAGCTATTGCTCAGCGAGTGAATGAAGCGTTGATTCACGTGACTGACATCGTCGAAGACATTTCGTCGTACTTATCTAACCTTGATTCAGAAGGACCAGAGCGGCTTGCCGAAGTGGAGACGCGGAGAGCACATCTGAAATCGTTAACCCGTAAATACGGTGCGGATATAGCTGAGGTGTTGGAATGGGCACAAAGCTCGCGGGAACGACTAGAATCGCTTGCCGACGATCCAGCCCGTGCTGAAGCCCTTGAAAATGAGTTGCGGGAGCTTAAGGAGACCTTGACCGAGCAGTCTGACCAGCTCCGCACACTGCGAGAAAAAACGGCGGTGAAACTGGCTCGCGCTGTAACAGAGGAGTTATCAGCTCTGGCGATGCCAAATGCATCCTTGGTCGTGACGGTGGAAGAGACCGAAAAGTTCTCTTCGCACGGTAAAGACGCCGTAACTTTCATGCTCCAGCCTCATCAGCGGGCGGATCCGCGCCCGCTGGGTAAAGGTGCCTCCGGTGGCGAGCTCTCTCGCGTGATGCTGGCTTTAGAGGTGGTGCTCGCTGAAGTCGATCCGGTACCCACCTTCATCTTCGACGAAGTGGATTCAGGCGTCGGCGGTAAAGCAGCTATAGAAATTGGTCGACGTCTTGCCATGCTTGCCCAACATGTGCAGGTATTGGTGGTCACGCATTTGCCTCAGGTGGCAGCGTTTGCAGATCAGCATATTTTGGTGTTGAAAAATGATGATGCCTCGCTGTCCCGCGTTGAAGTGCTCTCAGACGAACAGCGCGTGGTGGAACTGGCACGTATGCTGGCGGGGCACGATCAATCTGCATCGGCGCAGGAGCATGCCCGCGAACTACTCGAAATGGGCAAGAAAGCCAAGTAATTTTTAGCGTTCAAAGTAGAGGAAAAATGGAACAGAACCTCAACCCATCGGTAGGCGAAGCTGCGCGACTTAACGCGCCGCAAATAGCCGAAAACCAGAAGACTATAGCTGATATTGCGAACCCTCGATATGTGACATCACGCTCCACCAAATTTGAGGGGTATGTCTGGGACGTTATCCGAGAGGGGATATCCCTCGAAGAAGGCGCAGAACCCTTTGAACGTGACTTTCTGTTGCATCCCGGTGCCGTCGCAGTAGCTGCTCTCAACGAGAACAATCAAATATTGCTTATAAATCAATACCGGCATCCGGTGCGTGCGAACCTCTGGGAGATCCCTGCTGGTCTGCTAGATATCGACGGCGAAGACCCGCAGATAGCGGCAGCACGAGAACTCGCCGAAGAAACTTTTATCCAGGCAGAACAGTGGGATTCGCTCATGGAATTCTATAATTCACCCGGTGGTATGGGGGAGATGTGCCGGATTTATCTTGCCCGAGGAATTAGTCAAATCCCCCGCGATCAGCAACAAGAGCGCGAACACGAAGAATCAGAAATCGTAATGCGCTGGGTTGATTTGGATGAAGCTGTTTCAGCTGTGCTCTCTGGCCGAATACACAATGCCAGCTCAACGAACGCTATTTTGGCGGTTGCTGCGGCGCAAGCACGAAACTTTGAAACGCTCTATTCTGCCCAGGCCCCTCTCGACGCTCACCCATATTTGAGGGATCCTGACTTTCGAGGGGAAATCCGCCCCGCTGAAGGTCGCTAATGCCTCGAGAGCACCAGCGCGTCACTGCTTTAGAAACCGCAATCGAAACCTATCTTCAGTACCTCACCATTGAACGTGGTTTGGCAAAAAATACGGTGGAGTCCTATCGGAGGGATTTACTCAAATACCAGAGATTTTTAGAAGATTCTGGGATTATTGACCCCACGGTCATTACCAAAAAACACGTGAGAGATTTTGCTACTGAATTAGCTGAAAAACCTGCCAGGAGCACGGGGAAGTCTCTCAGCGCCCGCAGCGTAGCTCGTATCATTGTTGCTATTCGGGGGGCACACAAGTTTTGGCTACGAGAAAAAATAACAGCTCAGGATCCGGCTGCTTCCGTTCACCCGCCTACGCCCGGGGCGCGTTTGCCTAAAGCAATCGCCGTCGAACAGGTAACTAAGCTCTTGGAAGTACCTGATATCAGTACTCCCACGGGTTTACGCGATCGGGCGATTCTTGAATTTCTCTACTCTACAGGTGCTCGCATTTCCGAAGTCATTGGCGTGGATTTGGATGATCTTTCTATTCACACTGCGCTAGGAGACGACGAAGCGGCCGGGCACGACGTCGTGCGTCTTTTTGGCAAGGGTAATAAGGAACGTATGGTTCCCGTCGGTTCGTATGCAGCATGCGCTCTCAACGACTATCTGGTCCGAGCCAGGCCTGGTTTTGCCGCACGCGGCAAGGGGACGGCGGCAGTTTTTCTCAATGCCCGAGGCGGCCGGCTCACGCGGCAGGGCGCTTGGCTCATTCTCAAAAAAGCGGCTGAGAGAGCGAAACTGGAGGCAGAAATCTCTCCTCATACGCTGCGTCATTCGTACGCTACACATTTGCTAGAAGGTGGCGCAGATATCCGTGTAGTCCAAGAATTATTAGGGCATGCGTCGGTGACCACTACTCAGATTTATACCCGCGTTACACCAGAAACCCTACGTGAAGTATTTGCTTCCGCCCATCCCAGGGCTCTCTAAAGAATTCGCGGTTAGCTCGTCCCACAGCAAAAATCCCGATGCTAAACAGCATCGGGATTTTGGGAGACAATCACTAAATTTTTAGCCCTGCCACAATTTGGCGATTCCGCCCAGGGACATAATGCCCAGGTAGACCGTCAAAATCCAGCTCAACCAACCGGCGATAAGTAGCCAGAGAGGGTACTTGTAACCGCGGAGAAGCTTTTTACCCTTGAAGGTGGCAACAATGAGCAGAGCTGCCAGGCCAACGGGAAGAATAAGACCATTGACTGCACCGGCGACGATGAGCAATGTCGCAGGAGTCTTGCCCACCAGCACGAACACCAAGGTAGAGGCAACAATGAACGCGACGGTCAAAGCATTCTTGACGGTGATAGAAGTCTTCTCAGAGGTGATAAAGGATACCGAAGTATAAGCTGCACCAATCACCGAAGAAATTGCTGCACCCCACAGAATCAGGCCGAACAGACGGGTTCCAATTTCGCCCGCCGCAATTCCAAACGCCTGAGCAGCGATAGACGATTCTTTAGCAAATTCAGCGCCGCTGGCTACAACGCCCAAGATAGCGAGGAAGAGCATGAAACGCATGAGACCGGTGACGATAACGCCGGTTACAGAGGAGGTTGCGATGTCCTTGACGTACTCGGGACCTTTGACCCCGGCGTCAATCATGCGGTGCGCACCAGCATAAGTGATATAACCACCTACGGTACCGCCCACCAGGGTGGTGATGACGGCGAAGTCAACGGTTTCGGGAAGAACGGTGTTCTTTAGAGCCTCGCCTACTGGAGGATTAGACACGATTGCTACATAAGCGGTAGCGAGAATCATGATGACGCCCAAGACGACCACAATTTTATCCAGCGCTGCCCCTGCTTTTTTGGAGAGGAAGACCAAGATAGCCAAAACAGCTGTGATGATGCCACCGACAGTGGGATCCATGCCCAGCATCGCGTTGAAACCCAGACCGCCACCGGCGACGTTACCAACGTTGAAAACAAAACCGCCGAGCGCTACAAGTATTGCGAGGAAAATACCAAGACCTGGCAGGACGTCATTGCTGAGATCCTGTGCCTTGCGACCGGTTACACCAATGATGCGCCAGACATTGAGCTGCACAGCGATGTCAATCAAAATCGAAATCAGAATCGCAAAAGCGAATGACGCGCCCATCTGATAGGTAAATTGGCCGGTTTGCGTAATGAATCCAGGACCAATTGCACTGGTCGCCATGAGAAAGAGAGCCCCAAGCAGAACCGAACGGCCGCCCTTTTTGATGTTCTCCCGGGAGTCAGCTACCGAAGTAGGTGTGGGTGATAAATCTGCCACAGATATTCCTTATTAAAATGCTCGCCCAGAAGGTCGAGGGAAACGCCAAGATGAAATGTTGTTAACTAAGCCATAGAATGGCTTCAGGTTATTATTGTTCAACAATAAAGCACACTTTCGTGTGTTGTCTATCTCTGTCTTACACGAAAGGAAGAGCGATGACTCGTACAGTTGATCTCAATTCGGATTCAGGTGAAGCGGTCGGTTCATGGTCAATGGGGGATGACGCCGCCATGATGAAGATTGTTTCCAGCGCTAACATTGCCTGCGGCTTTCATGCAGGAGATCCGCTGACGATGCGCTCCACCGTTGAAGCGGCAGCAAAGAATGACGTGTCCATTGGCGCGCACGTCTCCTACCCTGACCTGGTGGGATTCGGTCGCCGCTTTATGGACATGACCCCGGCTGAACTCAGCGCCGCTGTGCTCTATCAAATGGGTGCTCTGGAGGCTGTATGCCGTGCGTCCAATACCCGAATCTCATATGTGAAACCCCACGGCGGACTCTATAACGCAATTGTTCACCACGAAAAACAAGCGGAGGCGGTGGCGCACGCCGTCAAAGAATTCGGATCAGACCTTCCGATTCTGTGCTTGCCCAACAGTGAAATCGAGCGCAAAGCTCTTACTCTCAACGTTCCGGTGGTTCATGAAGTATTCGCTGATCGGGGTTATACCCCCGAGGGTACCCTGGTTCCGCGAACTCAGCCTGGGGCAGTCATCCATGATGTAGACAAAGTTGCGCAACGAGTGTTGCAGATGGCAACAGAAGGAACGGTCGTTGCTAATGACGGCTCAACGGTAACGCTCGATGCTCAAAGTATCTGTGTTCACGGGGATACTCCCGGGGCAGTTGCCATTGCTCAAAAAGTGCGGGAAACGTTGACTGCACATGACGTTGAGATACGTTCCTTTTGCGCTTAATCAACGCAAACACATACGATGAATATTGTTGAACAATCTTTGAGTTCAATATTGAGAACTATCTGTTAGGAGCAATAGGTGACTGCACCTCCAATGCTCAAGCGATTCGGTCTGACCTCCATTCTGGTGGAGTGTGCAGATCTCAGCGCGGCGCTCGCCGTGCATTCCCATCTTCAGCATCAACCGCCAGCTGGGCTGGTTGAGCTCATTCCCGCGGCACAAACCGTGCTGGTGCGTTTTGAGCAAGCGCATCAAGCTCTAACTTTTGCGCGCACTTTTACCGGCGCAGCTAGCACCGATATTCGCAGGGAAGCAAGCCGCGAACAGCTGATTGATGTGGTGTACGATGGCGAGGATTTAGCAGACGTCGCAGAGCACACCGGGCTTTCGATTGAGAAAGTCATTGAAGCTCACACACAGCAGCTATGGTCTGTAGCTTTTGCTGGATTTGCCCCGGGCTTTTTTTACCTCCACGCTGAAGAAAACGTTCTAGAGGTTCCCCGACGCGCATCACCCCGTACCGCGGTACCCAGCGGTGCCGTCGGTCTGGCAGGACAGTTCTCCGGTATCTATCCCCGCACTTCTCCCGGTGGCTGGCAACTCATCGGTCATACCAATGCACCCTTGTGGGATCTCTCCCAGAATCCTCCTGCGCTTCTTGAACCGGGTAATACGGTGCGTTTTCGCGCGGTTCGTGAGCACATCGACGTCGCTACGCCCGAATCTACCGTGTCAGAACCCTCAACAGACTCGGTGCTGACCGTGAAAACTGCAGGCGCGCAACTGCTCTTCGAAGATGAAGGTCGTAGCGGACTCACCCACTGGGGTGTTTCACCGGCGGGGTTTGCTGACCCTGTAGCTGCTCACGCTGCCAACCTGTTAGTAGGGAATATGCCCTCGGCGACCGTCCTCGAATCGCTCATGGGCGGATTCGTTGTGGAGGCGCAGCAAGATACGGTGGTTTCCCTTACCGGAGCACGCACCTTTGCTATTGTCACCGAACCTGCCCAGCCCGATCGAGTGGTGCCGCAAGAGACACCCGTTGCGCTCATGGCAGGCCAGACCCTGCGTGTCGGTGTTGCCGAGCAAGGCTTACGCGTTTATCTCGGAATACGCGGCGGGTTCGCGGCGGAGGAAGCTGCAACGAGCTTTTCCACCGACACGATGTCATCCATCGGGCCCTCCCCACTGCAGCCCGGAGATTCCCTTCATGTTGCCGAAAAAACGGGGATTGCCGTCGCGCACCCAGTGATTGCCCCTGCACTGCCTAACCCGCAAGAAGCTAATCTCATTCGAGTAATTGTGGGGCCGCGTGATGACTGGTTTACCCCCGAATCAATACAACGATTCTTCCGTACCGAATGGACGGTCAGTCCAGATTCCAATCGCATCGGAATCAGGCTTGCGCCGCAAGAAAACGAATCTGACGGTACCGATACACAAACCCTAGAACGCGCCAACACCGAAGAACTACCCAGTGAGGGCATGATTTCGGGGGCGATTCAGGTGCCGCCAAACGGTGAACCGGTCGTCTTCTTAGCCGACCACCCCGTCACCGGTGGTTACCCCGTGATTGCTTGCGTTCACCCCCACGATCTGAGGCTACTTGCTCAAAGCCAGCCCGGAACAACCATTAGATTTACACGCTTCGAGATAGACGGCGAAGCCAACGAACAGGAGAACACCCGTGCGTAAAGTATTGATTGCAAACCGCGGTGAAATTGCAGTACGCGTCATCGGCGCCTGCGCTCAAGAAGGCTACGAAAGCGTTGCCATCTACGCAGATTCGGACGCGCAAGCACTGCACACAGTACTTGCCGACGAAGCTTACGCTCTCGACGGTATTACCCCTGCAGAGACCTACCTCAATGTTGAAAAAATTCTCGATATTGCACAAAAATCTGGTGCTACCGCTGTGCACCCCGGCTATGGCTTTCTCGCAGAGAACGCCAAATTCGCGCAGGCAGTCATCGATGCTGGACTGATTTGGATTGGCCCTTCACCCGAAACAATTACTGCGCTCGGTGACAAAGTTAAAGCTCGCGATATTGCGCTCGCCGTCAACGCTCCCTTGGCTCCTGGAACCGATGGGCCGGTCGAAGGCCCCGCTGAAGCGCGCGAATTTGCTGAAAAGCACGGACTTCCCATCGTCATTAAGGCAGCCCACGGTGGTGGCGGACGCGGCATGCGCGTGGTGCGGGAAATGCACGAAATTGAGAACGCTTTCGAATCGGCTCAACGAGAAGCAGTAGGGGCATTCGGAAATGGCGAATGCTTCGTAGAACGTTTCCTCGACAAGCCCCGCCACGTAGAAACTCAGGTGGCAGCGGACCAGCACGGCGGCGTCGTCGTTCTGGGAACCCGCGACTGCTCCTTGCAGCGCCGCCACCAAAAGCTCATTGAAGAAGCACCGGCACCATTCCTAACGACCGAACAAATTAAGACGCTGGAGAAAGCCTCCAAGGATATCTTTGCTGAAGCCGACTACACCGGTGTAGGCACCTGCGAATTCTTGATTGCAAACGATGGCACAATTTCCTTCCTCGAAGTAAATACCCGTATTCAGGTAGAGCATCCGGTGACCGAAGAATCGGCAGGTGTCGATCTTGTACGTATGCAGCTTGATATAGCGGCAGGGGAGCCCCTCGCCTATACCGAAATGCCAGAACCCATCATGCACGCCATCGAATTCCGTATTAATGCTGAAGATCCCGGTCGCGGATTCTTGCCCTCAGCGGGAACTATCGATTCGATTAACGTGCCTACCGGACACGGTATCCGCTGGGACTCAGGCGTGCGCGCAGGCACCGTTATCGACGGCAGCTTTGATTCGATGCTGGCTAAACTTATCGTCACCGGAACCACTCGCGAGAGAGCCCTCCGCCGCGCAGTTCATGCGCTCAAGCAGCTAGAAATCAACGGTGTTTCCACTGTCGTTCCATTTGACCGCATGATGGTTGAGCACGAAGCATTCAAATCAGAAGACGGCGAACTGGGAATCTACACCACCTGGATTGAAGACGTATTGGGCGACGATCTGGAGATTGATCCCCACTACGAACAGGGCCTGATTCCCGTGGGCGCTCAGGTTCTGCCCGGCACGGGCGTTACCCGCTTTGCCTTGGAAATAGACGGAACGCCTAAACGAATCGGCATTCCCGACGCTGTATTCGCCGCTATGGGAAATGGTGCTAGCGCCGGTGTTCCCGAACCCGCTGCTGCCACCGGCGTGGTATCGCCGATGGGTGGTGTTCTAATTCGCTTCACGGTAGAAGAAGGCGCTGAGGTATCGCAGGGTGAGCAGATTGCGTTACTGGAAGCTATGAAAACCGAGGTTCCTGTATTCGCCGATGCGAACGGTACAGTGGCGCACTTTGAGGTTGCAGCCGGCGAACGCGTTCAGGCAGGAGATACCCTCCTCAAATTCGCGTAACCTAGAAGAGTGAATCCAGAAACATCTACTCTCTCCACGGTTTCGAGCCTGGCAGAAATAGCTGCTCGCACGCCGTCGGCTCAGCACGCGCACGTTACGAGTTGGACGGTAAACGTTCTGCGGAGTGCAATGAACGACGGCGTGTTGGTGCCGGGAACTAAGCTTTTGGAGCAACACATTTCGGAGATCCTCAATATTTCCCGAAATACACTGCGCCAGGCGTTCATGATTCTGATCGCTCAGAATCTGGTGGAGCAAATTCCTAATCGGGGTGTGTTTGTGAGCGCGCCCGATAAGGAACAGATTAGTGAGATGTTTACTGTTCGGTTGGCTCTAGAGGGGGCTGCTATTGAGCTGGCTCCCTCTGGAGCGCAACCGCATATCAGAGAAATTTTGAAGAAAGCACAGCATAGCCGAGAGCGTGGTTCGGTATCAGGAATGGCCAGTGCCAACCAAGATTTCCATAAAGAGTTAGTGCAACTAGCTGCAAGCCCCCGCCTTGATTCGCTCATGAGCAGTGTGTTGGCGGAGATGCGTTTGCTGTTTTTCTTGATGGAAACGGTCCCCAGCTTTCACGCGCGGTTTGTGGATCTGAATCGGGAACTTTTAGAGCTGGTGGAGCAGGGCCATAAAAAAGAAGCCCAAGCAGCTTTGCGACAGTATCTCAAAATATCGCAGGAGCAATTTACCCAGAAACTACACCACTGATATTGGAACTTCTGGTTAACTGCTCACCGGAAAACCAATAAATCAACCTCATGACAGTAGTGCCCCCGGCGAAGAATTTGCCGGGGGCACTGCCTTTCTTTTGAGAGTTTTGGAACGAGCCTAACGGTCGTCCACCGCAATATGGCGGGTGGGTTCTTGAACGACAGGAATCTGTTTGGTCGGAGATTTCTGCGCTACGGCATTATCTACGTGCTGATCGCCTTCGAGATGGTCATTGCCCATTGTGGATTCATCGAAGGGGTCATTGCCTGCCAAAACGTTCTTGACCTTAGCCATATCCACTTCGTTCACAATCTTGCCCAGTAGAACGGTTGCCACTGCATTGCCGGTGAAGTTGGTTAAGGCACGAGCCTCAGACATAAAGCGGTCGATACCGACAATCAGACCGACGCCGTCGATAAGGTCCGGACGATGCGACTGCAAGCCTGCTGCGAGGGTTGCAATACCTGCACCGGAAACACCAGCGGCACCCTTTGATGCAATAATCATGAAGAGCAACAGCGAAATCTGCTCGCCAATCTCCAACGGATTACCCATAGCTTCCGCAACGAAGATGGACGCCATCGTGAGATAGATTGCGGTTCCGTCGAGGTTGAACGAGTAACCGGTAGGAACTACCACGCCCACCACAGGCTTAGAAACACCCAGGTGTTCCATCTTTGCAATGAGTCGGGGGAGTGCGGCTTCAGAGGACGATGTGGAGAAAATCAGCAGGTATTCGCGAGCTAGGTACTTCATCAGTTTGAAGATATTGACGCCGGTTACCAGCTTGAGCAAACCACCGAGGATAATAGCGATGAAGAGAATACAGGTGATGTAGAAACCGACCATCAGAATCAGCATCGACCCGATAGCCTTGGCGCCGGTACTGCCCACTACACCTGCAATAGCGCCAAATGCGCCCAAAGGTGCAACCCACATAATCATCATCAGCAAGCGGAAAACAAGTGCTTGCATGTAGGTAATAAACTTGAGAACAGGTTTACCTACTTCACCCATACGCTGTAGCGCAAATCCGACCAACAATGCAACGAAGAGAGTCTGCAGGATGTTCCCTGAGGTCAGCGCCGAAAGCAACGACGTTGGAATGATACCCAGCAAGAAACCAATCGTGCCGTCCCCGTGGTCAGACTCAGCAGACACCGGAGGAGTGTAACCGGTGGGTTGATAGTTCAAATCGTGCCCAGGATGAATAAAGTTACCTACTACCAACCCAATCGCCAAAGCAAAGGTAGACATGCAGATAAAGTAAAACAGCGCCATGCCGCCCACTTTGCCCACGGTAGCTGCTTTTGCAACGGAGCCAACTCCGATCACGATAGTGCAGAAAATAATGGGCGCAATCATCATTTTGATGAGAGCTACAAAAGCAGTGCCGATAGGAGCCAAACTCTTGGCGAAACCGGGGAATAATATACCCACGATGCAACCAAGAACTACCGCGACAATCACCGACACATACAGCATATGTGTAGGGTCTTGGTAAAACTTCTTCTTAGAAGCCTGAGGAGTAGCAGTCATATGCCAGAGCCTTTCTTTGACGCGCAATGCGCCGACGGTCCGAGAACGTCAAAGGGGAAGCACTCGGAGAATGTGTGATGAGATGTGCCTAACAGGCGATATAAGAATACTAGGTCATTAACCTACTGTTTACCGCCAAGTATGAGCCAAGAACTCAAGTATGACTAGTAAGTTCTCTAGGGTACCTTCCGCTCGTCCACTCCGTTATATGCAGAGAGAGGGCGGATGAGGGAGTTCTGCGCCCGCTGTTCCATAATGTGCGCTGTCCAACCGGTGAGGCGAGAGCAGACGAAGATGGGGGTGAAAGTGGGAGTATCGAACCCCATGAGGTGGTAAGTGGGGCCGGCAGGATAATCCAGGTTAGGCTTAATTCCCTTCACCTCATCCATCGACTCGGCAAGCCCTTGGTACAGCCCAATAATGTCGTGACGGTTGAAGTGTTCGACCATGTCAAAGAAGGACTTCTGCATGGTCGGAACTCGTGAATCACCATTTTTATATACGCGGTGACCGAAACCCATGACTTTCTTCTTCTGGGCAAGAGCATCGTCCATCCAAGCCTTAGCGCGAGTTTTTGCTTCTGCTTGGGATTCTCCCTGAATCACTCCGATTTCATCGAACGTATGTTGGACTGCCTCGTTTGCACCGCCGTGTAACGGACCCTTGAGAGCGCCAATTGCACCGCAGACTGCTGAATGCAAATCCGAGAGCGACGAAGTAATGACTCGGGCGGTAAAGGTTGAAGCATTGAAGGAGTGCTCCGCATAAAGCACCATGGAAACTTTGAAGGCTTCTTTGACTTCGGGAGCAGGAATTTTTTCAAACGCCATCCACAGGAAGTTATCGCAGTAATCTAAATCTTCGCGGGGAGGAACGGGGTCTTCACCGCGGCGTCGTCGCTGGTCATAGCACACCACTGCCGGCATTGAGGCAAAGAGCTGCCAGGCTTTATGCATTTCTGCCTCGGGGGATGAGTCCTCTGAATCTGCATCGCAGGCGCCCCAGAACGAGACGGCGGTACGGCACACATCCATCGGGTGGCAGTCGGTGGGTAAATCATCGATTATCTTTTTCAAATCAGCATCAAGTGACCGGTGTGCGCGCTCAAAATCCTCAAACTCTTTGAGACGTGCGGTATCCGGCAATTCGCCGTCCCACAGCAACAGGGCTACCTCTTCAAAGGTTTTGGTCGAGGCAAGATCTTGTACCGGGTACCCGCGGTAGAGTAGCGAATTAGTGTCGGCATTCACCTTCGAAATTGCCGTCTCATCAGCAATTACTCCGGCCAAGCCTTTATGAATTTCTGGTGTTGTTGACATGTGAATCTCCTTTGATCCGGGCAGATTATGCCTTGTCGCCAAAGCGGTCGGGAACCTCAAAATTAAAGATTCCGGTATCGAAGCGGTTGTATGCCTGGTAATCAACCAGGTCGTAGAGCCTGGCGCGGGTAAACATTTGATCAACAAAAGATTCTTGGGTGCCCTCAGCATCTATGGTGTCGAGTACTCTTTCCATAGCACCTAAGGACGAGCGCAGTAGAGTTACGGGGTAAATAATCATATTCACACCGACTTCGGTTAGCTGCTCTTTAGTGAAGAGCGCTGATTTCCCGAACTCTGTCATGTTCGCCAAAATGGGAACGTCGAGGGCGCTGCGGACTGCTTCGAATTCGGAGAGATCCTTAAGCGCTTCGGGGAAGATGGCATCTGCGCCTGCGTCTACCAGCGCTTTCATGCGGTCAATCGCTGCATCGAGGGTATCGACCCCCCTCAAATCGGTGCGTGCCATGATGATGAAGTTGGGGTCTCTGCGCCCTTCGATGGCAGCTCGGATACGTTTGACGGCTGTCTCTTCATCCACCATATTTTTGTTATCGAGATGCCCACAGCGCTTGGGGTTAAACTGATCTTCAATATGGCACCCCGCCAACCCAAATTCTTCGAGTTCTTGGACCGTTCGCGCCACGTTCATGGGCTCACCAAAGCCCGTGTCTGCGTCAACAATTGCCGGGAGGTTGGTGAGTCTGGCAATTTGACCGGCGCGCTGTGCGACTTCGGTGAGAGTTGTCAAACCTACGTCAGGAAACCCCAATTCGTTGGCCAGTACAGCGCCAGAAATATAGACACCGTCGAAATTTTTTTCTTCAATGAGTCGCGCAGAAATCGGGGTATATGCTCCGGGGAATTGCAGTGTTTTACCCGAGTTGAGCATGGTGCGGAAGTCTTCGCGCTTTTGCGCTGCTGTTTTAGAGGAGTACAACATTTTAGAAAATTCCCTCCCGAGCTTCTTCTAATTGGATGGATGCGGTGATGTTTAGCTGATCGAGTTCTCCAGCTTTCAAGTGGGATAGATTCTCTGCAGCTTCAATAAAGCGGTTCAACTCGAAATCTTCAACTTTTCCCTCAGCGAGAGTGCGTAACTTCTGAATGTACTGCTGACGGCCGAACGGACGAGCGCCCAAGGGGTGGGCATCGGCTACGGCAATTTCTTCGCTGAAGACCGTGCCATCGGTGAGTAGAATTTCCGCACGTCCACCAAATGCTTTTTCCTGGGGATCTAGCGAGTGATAGCGGCGCGTCCACTCGGGATCTTCTTCGGTGGTGACTTTGTGCCACAGCGCAACGGTCTCCGGACGCTGCGCCCGTTCGGGAGCGTAGGAAGCTACGTGATCCCAGACGCCGTCCTGAAGCATTACCGTGAAAATGTAAGGGATGGAGTGGTCGAGTGTTTCGCGGGTCGCTGTGGGATCGTATTTTTGGGGATCGTTAGCGCCAGATCCAATGACGTAGTGAGTATGGTGCGAAGTATGAAGAACTATCTTCTCGATATTTTCTGCCTGCGCGAACTCGGGATGCTCGCGGTGTAGCTTGCGTGCTAAATCAATCCATGCCTGCGCCTGGTATTCAGCCGAATGCTCTTTGGTGTAGGTATCGAGGATGGCACGCTTTGCTTCACCAGGCTCAGGGAGCGGGACCTCATAGTGTGCATCTGGGCCGTCGAGCATCCACGCGATAAAGCCGTCTTCACCTTCATAGATGGGAACGGGGGAGGTCTGCCCGCGTAGGGCGCGATCCACAGCTTCAACTGCCATTTTGCCAGCGAAAGCGGGAGCATGCGCTTTCCACGTTGAAATCTCGCCCTTGCGGGATTGGCGGGTGGCGGTGGTGGTATGAAGGGCTTGACCGATGGATTGGAAAACGGTTTCCGTATCTAGCCTTAGGAGGGTGCCGATGCCGGCAGCAGCTGAAGGACCAAGGTGAGCTACGTGGTCGATTTTATGGCGGTGGAGGCAGATTGCTTTCGCCAAATCGACTTGAATCTCATAACCGGTAGCAATGCCGCGAAGCAGGTCATGCCCAGTGTTTCCCTTATGCTGGGCGACGGCGAGGATGGGCGGAATATTATCTCCGGGGTGGGAATACTCGGCGGCAAGGAACGTGTCGTGGTAATCCAACTCGCGTACTGCTACGCCGTTTGCCCAGGCTGCCCATTCAGGGGAGACCTTTTTCTGAGCGATATCTACGCCGAAGATACCTGCACCTGCGCCGCCGGGACCAGCAGTAGATGCCAGCGCCTGGCCGCGGGCGGAGATGATGGGGCTACGGTTGAGGGAAGCGATGGCTACCGATGCGTTATCCAAAATCCGGTTGATGACCATCTCTTCAACCTCTGCGGTGACCTCTACTGGGTCGGTGGCAACAGCGGCAATTTTATGTGCGAGCTGGTCGGCACGAGCGAGTTTCTCTTCGGATGCGTAAACGCGAACCGGGTGGGTAATAGTCATCATCGTCCTAACGATTGTGCTGTGTGTAACAGGTAGGGGCAAAAGTTTGAAATGGCTCTTAAACCTAAGCAGCAGCGGCGTAGAAACCGTGTTCGGGTTTCTGGGAGGCTTTTTTGATTTCCTCCAATGCCTGATGCAAATGCAAGGTGACTGCAGCCTCAGCTAATTGTGGTTCACCGCTGGCAACAGAGCGGGCAATTTGCGCGTGCTCCCGGGCTGCTTGAACGAGTCGCTGGGGATTTTCCTGGGAGAGCTTTCTGATGCGAGTGAGGTGGCCTCGCAGGTTATTTTGTGCCTGAATCAGGTAGGGGTTATCAGCCGCTCGATCGAGTGCATCATCAAATTCGGCAACCAGTTTGTAGTAATCATCTAGCTCAAGTGCATTGTGGTTAAGCCTGTCGCTGGCGTCAACGAACCTCTGAGCTAGGTGCGTAAATTCTTCGGAATCGCCTTTGACTGCCGCCAGTGCTGCCTGAGTGCAGTCGAGGCTGACACGTAACTCAAAAAGTGCAATTGCTTTGTTCAAGGAAAGGGGCGCTACGATGACGCCGCGACCGGCAAGCGGTTCAGCTAGACCATCTGCCAGGAGCCGGGAAATCGCTTCGCGAACGGGAGTGCGAGATACCCCGAAACGTTCTGCTTGTTCTACTTCGGCAAGAACTGCACCGGGGGCAAGTATGCCATTCATGATTTCAGTTCTCAGCGCTTCGTAGGTTTTATCGCTGGCTTTCATCGCATCCCTCCCCATGGACTGTGTTGCACACCACTGTAACCTTCTAGATAGTTTTTGTATACATGATTTGAAAAATAAAGACTTTATTTCACGTTTCTCCTAAATATTTTGAATTAATGTATACAAACTATTGTTATTTGTGAGATGCAACACTAGATTGATGCTCAACCTGGATCACTCAGTTGAGGAGAAACTATGTCTCAGTCAGCAACCACCTACCGTTCAACTTTTCAACACAGCGTAGAAGAACCTGAAAAATTTTGGCTCAAAGCTGCCCAAGCTATTGACTGGGTAACCCAGCCTCAAACCGCTCTAGATAATTCTCAAGATCCCATTTTCCGCTGGTTCCCTGATGGTGAACTCAATACCTGCTATAACGCTGTGGACCGTCACGTTGAATCGGGTCGAGCAGATCAGGCCGCTATCATTTACGATTCCGCCATGCTGGGAACGCGCGAAGAAATTGCTTATGGAGATTTACAGCAACAGGTAGCTCTATGCGCCGGTGCGCTTAAAGCCTCGGGAGTGAATCGCGGCGACCGGGTACTCATTTATATGCCGATGATTCCCCAGGCAGTAGTTGCTATGCTGGCAACCGCACGGCTCGGTGCTATACATTCAGTGGTGTTTGGGGGATTCGCTCCCGCCGAGCTAGCATCGCGTATTGATGATTGCCAGCCGACCGCCGTCGTCACGACCAGCGGGGGAATTGAACCGCGTCGTCGTATTGAGTACATCCCTGCAGTGGAAAAAGCGATTGAACTCTCTTCAGCCAAGCCAGCTGCCGTGATGGTGTATGAACGAGAAGGATTCGAAGATACAGTGGAAGCTGCGGCGCAGAGAGCTGCCAAGAACCCTAGCGGGGTGCAGTGGATGAGCTGGGCTGACGCCGTGGCAGATGCGCAACCGGCAGAACCAGTCACCGTCAAAGCAACCGATCCTTTGTATATCTTGTACACCTCAGGAACGACGGGAACACTCAAAGGCGTGGTTCGAGACAACGGTGGACACGCTGTAGCAATGGCGTGGTCGATGAAAAATATCTATGACGTCTCGGCGGGTGAAGTCATGTGGACGGCATCAGATGTGGGATGGGTTGTAGGGCATTCCTATATCGTCTACGGTCCACTGCTCGCCGGTGCTACCACGGTACTCTATGAGGGAAAACCGGTAGGAACGCCTGACGCAGGTGCGTTTTGGCGGGTCATTCAAGACACCTCAGCGAAAGTTCTGTTCACCGCCCCGACCGCGCTGCGAGCGATTCGTAAAGCAGACCCCGAGGGTAGCCTCATTTCAGAGTACGACCTTTCCCCCCTCAAAACTTTGTTTGTGGCGGGGGAGAGGCTCGACCCTGAAACGCACCGTTGGTCCAGCGAAAAACTGCAGATACCCGTCGTCGATAACTGGTGGCAAACCGAAACCGGGTGGGCAATTTGCGCCAACCCACAAGGACTAGAACCACTGCCCATCAAGTCAGGCTCACCCTCAGTTCCCGTGCCCAGATTTAACCTCGAAGTGCTCGACCCCATTGGTGAGGCGGTCGAGGCAGGAACCGAAGGAAACCTTGCCCTTAAGCTTCCGCTTCCTCCGGGGTGTTTGCCAACGCTGTGGGGCAATGATCAGCGCTATATAGACTCCTACCTCAGCGCTTTCGACGGCTACTATGCGACGGGGGATTCAGGCTACATTGACGAAGAAGGCTACGTGTACGTCATGGGTAGAACCGACGATGTTATCAATGTTTCCGGCCACCGACTCTCCACCGGTGCAATGGAACAAGTGCTAGCTACTCATCCAGCGGTGGCAGAGTGCGCCGTGATTGGTATTTCCGATGACCTCAAGGGGCAAAAACCCTCGGGCTACGTTGTTCTCAAAACCGGTGCAGAAATCTCAGAGCAGGAGCTGGGCGAGGAACTCATTCACAATATGCGCCAAGCTATCGGCGCTGTGGCTGACTTCAAAGACGTGTATGTGGTCGAAGCGCTCCCCAAAACACGGTCGGGAAAGATTCTGCGTAAGACCATGCGGCAGATTGCAGATGGGGAAGACTATAAGGTTCCCTCCACCATCGAAGACTCAGGCGTTCTGGACGAATTGCTCGCTATTCTGAAGCGCTAAATGTGCTCTTCCACCGGTCTCGCAGATAATCGTTCGCTGGGCCGGTGGAACGCTCTCACGAAGAGCCCGAGTGGACCGGGAAACACAATTTGTTCAGAATACGGGTGAAAGCGGTAATCTAGAAGCTAAAGACCAAAGTCAGAAATAGACTCAACTAACCCAAAGGTGAAAAACATTGACCGAAAATGGAGCCGAACAGCTCGGACCAACAGGGCGCCCCTTGCGTGTCTTTCCTGATCCTGCGCCGCTACCTGAACACGGTCCCGCCCGCATTATCTCCATGGTGAACCAGAAGGGCGGGGTGGGTAAAACCACCTCCACTATTAATCTTGGCGCAGCTTTAGCTGAAGTTGGGCGTAAAGTCTTGCTCGTTGATTTTGACCCGCAGGGTGCACTTTCTGCCGGTTTCGGTGCAAATCCACACGAGCTAGATTTGACTGTATATAACGTCATGATGGATCGCAAAGTCGATATTCACGACGTCATTCAGCCCACAGAAGTCGAAAACATCGACTTACTCCCCGCTAACATTGACCTCTCTGCAGCAGAAGTTCAGCTAGTGAACGAAGTAGCTCGCGAACAGGTCTTGGCTTCAGCCTTGCATAAAGTCGAGAACGACTACGATGTCATTCTGATTGACTGCCAGCCTTCGCTAGGTCTGCTTACCGTTAACGCATTGACCGCCAGCCACGGCGTCATCATTCCTCTCATCTGCGAATTCTTTGCCCTCCGTGCAGTGGCACTGTTGGTGGATTCGATTGAAAAGGTGCAGGACCGGCTCAATCCCAAACTTCAAATCGACGGTGTACTTGCCACCATGTTTGATACCCGCACTCTGCATTCCAAAGAGGTGTTGGCGCGAATTATCGACGCGTTTGGCGACAAAGTATTTGACACCGTTATTAAACGCACGGTGAAGTTCCCCGACGCTACCGTCTCGGCAGAACCGATACTTTCCTACGCCTCAAACCATTCGGGCGCAGAGGCTTATCGCCAGCTCGCCCGCGAACTCATTAGTCGAGGGGGAGCACCCTAAAGGCTCCCGCAACGAAAGAATTTCTTGCTCAACCCCGCAATGACCGACGCGCGGTCGCCTACCCGGCACCGCGCGTCGGGTTTGTGCGTGGGCTAAACAACGCCGGGAAGTCTTGAAACTACCCCCAACACAGGGCAAAATATAAGTAGCTAGTTTACATCTCGACAATAGCTTGAGAAGAGGACGCTGCCGTGAGGGCACCGACAACAATCATCAACCAGCAGGGAAAATCCGCCGAAAATACACCCGGCTTCACCCTGACACTTCAGAACTTCGAAGGCCCCTTTGACCTTCTCCTTTCCCTTATTTCCCGCAGAAAACTCGATATTACCGACGTAGCGCTCGCCGAAGTTACCGATGAATTTTTGCACTATATCAACCAACTTTTTGAGAGCCAGATAGACACCGCTCTTGACCAAGCAAGCGATTTCTTGGTTACTGCCGCTACTCTGCTCGATTTGAAAGCAGCACGGTTACTTCCCCGCGGTCAAGTGGAATCAGAAGAAGACGTGGTTTTGCTGGAGGCTCGTGACCTACTCTTTGCACGGTTGCTTCAGTACCGCGCTTACCGCGATGTAGCCGGTATTCTCGCTGAACGCTATGAATCCGAGGCGCAGCGTTTTCCCCGAGATGTTGCTTTAGAACCCCAATTTGTCCAGGTTTTACCTGAATTGGTTTTTGAGATAAGCCCCGAAGAATTTGCTCAGATAGCGGCGAAAGCATTGAGTGCTTCGCATTTTGAAGATGAACCGCATGAGAATTTGGCGCAGGTTGAGCTAGGGCACCTTCACCAGCCCCTCACTACCATTGCGGACGAAGAAAATTTCATTGTGCAACGCTTGGCAGAAAATTCCCAGGAGTCCTTTTCGAATCTCATTCGCGGATGCGGAGAATTCGAAATAGCCGTTTATCGTTTTCTGGCGGTGTTGGAGCTGATACGCAATGGGGCAGTAGAGGTAACTCAAGCTAACCCCCTGGGCGAAATTTCTGTGAGCGCTGTCGGGGAAAAATCCCCGGTGCCTGAGTTACAGAAGGAGGCAAGTGTATGAGCGATATAACGGGAGTAAACCCCGATTTTACGGACGACGACCTTGCCATCCTCTCGACGGGCGCATGGAACCCGGAGGGGGACGACGCCCCAGCAGAGACGCCTGAACAGCAGGTAGAGGATTCTCTTCCCGAGATTCCCGAAGCGCCAGATAATCCGTGGGAGCAACCCGAAACCGCCGAATCGTATGCGCAACAGCAGCAGGAAAAACCACGTACGGAAGTTAAGCGTTCTGAAATTATCTCGCGGGTTGAGTTGACCCCAGGGGGCGTCAAAGCAGCTATTGAAGCAATTTTGGCAGTTGCAGATGCGCCCGTCAGCGTACGCGAGCTGTCCTCGGCTCTGATTGTTTCCGAATATGAAGTGGAAAAAAGCTTAGACGAGCTTTACCGCGAATATAACGGATACGACGACGGGCAAACGGTTCACGAACCCCGAGGGTTTGAGCTACGCAGAATCGCTGGCGGATGGAAGCTCTACTCGCGACATGACTTCAGCCCATGGGTGCAGCGGTTTGTGGTGGGAGATTCCACGGCAAAACTCCCCAAAACGGCTATGGAAACTCTGACCGTTGTGGCTTATCAACAGCCGGTGACCAGAAGTTATGTGGCAAGTGTTCGCGGAGTAAACGCCGATGCTGCCTTTCGCACCTTGCTCAAACGTGGACTGATTGCAGAGACCATTCCCGAACCAGAAACCGGTGCTCATCAATACATCACCACCGATGTATTTCTTCAAAAGCTGGGCTTAGGTTCTTTACAAGAACTGCCCGCCTTGGCGCCCTACTTACCTGATATTGACGACATCGAACTAGCAACCGAAACACCCTAAAAGATTCAGCGGAGTTTATTTCTCCGCGAAACAGACAGATAGCGCACTCATTGCGCAGAGAACAAGAGAGAAAAAGGTAATACACATGGCAGGAAGAACTGGAAGCGGAGCAGGAAACCACGGACGCGGCGGAGCAGGTCGCGGGTTCGGCAAGAATAACGAATTCCGCGGTGGCAAGCCCGGAGGAAAATCAGGTGGATTCAAGGGCAAGGGTTCCAACAAGGGAGCTAAGCCTGGTGCACCCGGCGGCCCCCGTAAACCGGGTAAGGGTCAGGGGCCTAAATTTAAATCAGGTAAGCCCTTTGCCGGTGAATTCGGCGAGTTTCGCCCTAACAACCGCAAGAATAGCAACTACGCTGGTCCCCACCGCCCGCGTCGTCCTAAGGCAGACCCCGTAGATCATTACGATTTCTATGACCACGAAGGCGTTCGCCTGCAGAAGCTGATGGCTCAAGCTGGTGTGGCGAGCCGCCGCGTGTGTGAAGAAATGATTGAAGAAGGTCGCGTGACAGTCAACGAGCAGCTAGTCACCGAATTGGGTGTTCGCGTCAACCCTGATGAGGTTTCAGTCCGAGTTGATGGAATCACTATTCAGACCAATGACAAGCTTGTTTACATGGCGTTTAACAAGCCTGCAGGCGTTGTCTCCACTATGGAAGATCCCGACGGTCGCCCCTGCATTAGCGACTTCTTGCGCAAATCTATGAATCAGCGCGTGTTTCACGTGGGGCGTCTCGATGTTGAAACAGAAGGTTTGCTTCTTCTCACCAACGACGGCGAACTCGCTAACCGTTTGACCCACCCCTCTTATGAAATTCCTAAGACCTATCTTGTGCAGGTGCGCGGTCCTGTGGAATTGGGTGTGAGCAATCAGCTAAAGAAGGGCGTTCGTTTGGAAGACGGCGTCTCCCGAGTTGACGATTTCCGCCTGGTTGATTCAACTCCCGGTCACGTTTTGATTGAGGTTGTTATTCACTCCGGTAAGAACCGTATTGTTCGCCGCATGTTTGAAGAAGTCGGCTACCCCGTAGAGAAGCTGGTTCGCGTAGAGATGGGGCCGGTTCGTATTGGATCGCAGAAACAGGGCACTATTCGAAACCTTTCTAAGGTTGAGATTGGTGAACTGCTTGCTTCGGTAGATATGTAAGAATCGTTGCGCTTGACAGGGGAGAAACGAATGGAACTGGCAGAAGATCAAAACCTCTCTGCCCTTGCTGGCCCGGTGCTCATTATTGGTACCGGTCTGTTAGGGGCATCGGTAGGTTTGGCTTTGCGCGCCCAGAAGATACCGGTGTATCTCTCTGATGTTTCTCCGACCATAGAAGCAATTGCAGAGGATATTGGTGCGGGTCGCTCCCTCCGCGCGGTAGCTACCGAACGCGGGGTTGCGCCGTCGGATCTTCGGCAACTGCTGGGGAGCGAACCTCAGTTGGTGGTGGTTGCAGCGCCACCGGATGTTTGTGCGCAAATCGTGGTCGAGCAGCTCACCCTCTGGCAACATGCAGTTGTCATTGATATTGCTTCGGTGAAATTGTCGATTCTGCAACAGGTTCAACAATCGGGTGTAGATACTTCCCGTTATCTAGGTACACACCCGATGGCTGGTCGAGAAAAATCTGGCCCTGTTGCAGCGCGCGGGGAGCTCTTCACCTCCCGCCCTTTCGTCGTCTGCAAGCATCCAGACGTTTCGCCCACTGCTGTGCGACTAGCGCAAACACTGGGAATTGAGATGGGATCCACCCTGACCTACCTCGACGCCGCAGAGCACGATCGAGCGGTCGCCCTGATTTCTCATGTGCCCCAGGTGATGAGTTCTCTGATGGCATCGCGCTTGCAAGAAACACCCTTACATGCGCTGGGGCTAGCAGGGCAAGGCCTGCGGGATACCGTTCGAATCGCTGGATCTGACCCCGGATTGTGGATTCAGATTTTAGCGGCAAACTCAGAAAATATAGTGCCCACGTTGCTGGGGGTGCGGGATGATTTGGAGCGGCTCATAACAACTTTAGAAAATCCCACTGCTGCAGGAGCACGCCTAGATATCGCCCAGCTCATGAGCGAAGGCAACGCCGGGGTAGCTAGGATTCCAGGTAAGCACGGTGGAGCTCCCGAAGCTTTCTCGCAACTTACTATTCTGGTGGACGATACACCGGGGCAGATTGCCCGGCTACTCATCGACATAGGGGAGCTCGGGGTCAACATTGAGGATCTCCGATTAGAACATTCTCCCGGACAACCTGTGGGTATGGCTGAAATTTCGGTCAATCCCAACGAACACGAAAAACTAGTAGAGGATCTCACCAGCGCGGGCTGGAAGGTCGTTCGCTAACAGAAAGGCAAAGATGAATAAGCTCGTTGTAGCAATAGACGGCCCTTCCGGCTCAGGCAAATCTTCGGTGTCTAAGGCGGTTGCACGCCACTTTAACCTGCAGTACCTCGACACCGGGGCAATGTACCGTGCTCTCACCTGGTACTGCCTGGAACAGCAAACTGATCTGACGAATCCCGAGGCAATCATTGCCGCCGCTGAAAAATTTCCCCTGCACCAGGGCACCAGCCCCGATGAGGAGTCAATCGTAGTGGGGGAGACCGACGTTGCAGAAGCAATCCGTGAACCCGGCATCTCGGGTTCGGTTTCTGCCGTAGCATCGGTGCCGCGCGTGCGGGAAATCCTGATTCAGATGCAGCGAGATGCAATCGCTGCCGCCCCCCGCGGAATGGTCGCTGAAGGACGCGACATCACCACCGTCGTCGCTCCCGATGCCGATGCGCGGGTTCTACTCACCGCCTCCGAAGAAGTTCGCATGGCTCGCCGGGGGCTTCAGCTCGGCGGTACCCAGAGCTCATCTGACCTACAAAAACAGGTTGTGCAGCGTGATGCTAAAGATTCCAAGGTTAACAACTTCACTGAGGCAGCCGAGGGCGTTGCTCTGGTTGATTCTTCTGATCTTGATTTTGACCAAACTATTGCAGCGGTGATTGCCGCTGTTGAAAAACAGATCAATAGCTAGTGCCTGCACTAGACTGTTCACAGATACTTAGACCATAGAAAAGAGGTTGCGACGTGGAAGAAAATATCACTCCAGAACGCGACGATTATGAGGATAAATTCCTCGGCGGTGGCTCAGATGACGTCTCCGAACGCCTCGCTGAAATTGATGATGAAACCGCAGAACAGCGCGCCGAAGCTCTCCTAGCAGGGCTCGAAGACTACGAACTCGATGAGGAAGACCAGGAACTTCTAGGTTCTTGGGGTTTTGAAATTAACGAGTCCGATCCCGAAGAAGCCGACCCAGTAGTTGCCATCGTGGGCCGCCCCAACGTTGGTAAATCAACCATCATTAACCGCATTATCGGCCGCCGTGAAGCCGTGGTTGAAGATAAGCCTGGCGTTACCCGTGATCGCGTATCGTATAAGGCTGAGTGGGCTGGCAAAGATTTCACCCTGGTCGACACGGGCGGTTGGGAAGCTGACGCCAAGGGTATCGACGCGCAGGTTGCAGCGCAGGCTGAGATTGCTGTTGCACATGCCGACGTCGTTTTGCTGGTGGTTGACGCCATCGTAGGTATTTCTAATACCGACGAAGCGATTGTTCGTATGCTCCGCCGCGTCAAGAAGCCTATTCTGTTGGTTGCTAATAAGGTCGACGCCGAGCATCAAGAAGCTGAAGTTCACGCGCTGTGGTCGCTGGGCATGGGGGAGCCATTCCCTGTTTCCGGTGTCCACGGCCGTGGTTTGGCAGATATGCTCGACGCACTCCTCAAGGTGATGCCCGAGCACTCGCAGTATGCTGAACCTGAAGCGCTGGGCGGACCCCGCCGTATTGCACTGGTTGGTCGCCCCAACGTAGGTAAGTCCTCGTTGCTGAACAAACTCGCTGGTGAAGAACGTGCCGTGGTTAATGATCTAGCGGGCACTACCCGCGACCCCGTGGACGAAATCGTCGCATTGGGCGATCGCCCCTGGCGTTTTGTAGATACCGCAGGTATTCGCCGCCGAGTGCACATGGCAAAGGGCGCAGATTTCTACGCTTCACTCCGTACCCAGACCGCCATTGAGCGCTCTGAAGTTTGTGTTGTTTTGCTGGATGTTTCTGAGCCGATTTCTGAGCAGGATGTGCGAATCATTCAGCAGGTTGTTGATTCAGGCCGCGCCCTGGTTCTGGCGTTCAACAAGTGGGATACCCTCGATGAAGAACGCCGCGAACTGCTAGAGCGCGAGATTGACCGTGACCTCGCCCACGTAGCGTGGGCACCGCGCGTCAACATTTCTGCGCGCACTGGATGGCATAAGGACAAGCTGGTTCCCGCACTGGAAACCGCCCTTGAGGCATGGGATTCTCGTATCTCCACCGGTCGCTTTAATGCGTTCTTGGGCGAGATTGTGGCAGCACATCCGCACCCCTTGCGCGGTGGCAAGCAGCCCCGTATCTTGTTCGGCACGCAGGTTTCTTCACGTCCGCCGAAGTTCGTTCTGTTCACCACCGGTTTCTTGGATCCTGGCTACCGCCGATTCATTGCCCGCCGCCTGCGTGAAACTTTCGACTTCACCGGTACGCCGATTGAAATCTCGATGCGCGTTCGCGAACGCCGGACCCTCGGTGAGCGCCAGGCAGCAAAACCTGGTAAAGCGTCCAAGGGCGGACGCCCGAAGAGCACCCGTCGATAACACTTGCCGGTAGAGTCCCGGAGCCGACTTGATCCGGGACTCTACCTCAAGGGGTAAATGTGATTGAAACCGCCCCAAAAAGTTTTAATTTTGGGTGATCTCAATTTTGCGTTCACCCTAAAGGTGGGTATAGTTATACGAGTGCTTGAGGGAAACCTTGAGAACAATCGGGTTGTGGCGCAGCTTGGTAGCGCACTTGACTGGGGGTCAAGGGGTCGCAGGTTCAAATCCTGTCAACCCGACACAAAATAAACCTCTCCACTAGGTTCGAAGCGTAGTGGAGAGGTTATTTTTATGCCCAAAAATCTACAATTTATCTATCCCTCAGCATATGAAAGCCCCTCTGGTCCTGTATGTCGTTAGTAGGAGCTTACGATTTACGCATCGCTATCTAATTCGTGCTTATCAATCGAGCAGATGATGAGTGGGCGGCTACTAAAACAGAGCTCAGATACACGATTCATTACTCGAAGAGAAAATCATGAGCTCATTATTGTGTAGATTGAATAAGTTAATTCCCAGATAGTGCAAGAAGCACTCGTTCAGAAATAAGACTGGACCCCGTCTGGATTGCGACATCTCTGCAGAAATTATAAAACTTATCGTACTTTTTTCTTGCGTCTTCGTCTTTAGTTTGGAATCTAGCTGCATCTACGTAGATGCGTAGTTTTTGCACTGCCTCACGAAGGTTGAACATCCCTGCCGATTCAACTGATTGTAAGCATTCAAGTATGTGGTCAATAAGTACACGTGCATGTGACTGCAATGCAGGATCCAAAGACGTGTCGTTATCGATTGCTTCTACGAGAATTCGAACTTCTTCAGAGAATCTGCTGCGCAATGCTGCTTGCATATCATTTCCGCCGTTGCGCGCAGCCATTGCTATGAAAGCAGAGAACATTTTCAAATCCTTAATAACTCTCTCATCTACTCGTTGAGCATAGGAGGAGTGGTATGGGAATCCACAAGCATTTACCCAATCAGGAAGGGAATATGCGAAACCTCTTACCTCGGGTATTTGTTCCTTGAATTGTTCGAGAACAGTTATTACCTGGCTGAGAAGTATGAAGGTTTCCATCCCGTCTTCAGGGGTTTGGATGCCGAATTCATGAACTCTATTTTCGATATCTTCGTTCCATTGTTCAAATTTTTCAGCAAGCGCTGCTGCAGGGTTTATGGTCTATTTTTCCTTTAGTCAAACACATAAATCAGGCCTCCGGCACGCGTTGCCGGAGGCCTGTGATTCCCTACGTAGGGAATAATCCAATGGAAATCCTATCAATAAAAAACTATCTAAGTTGTTCGATTTTGCAGCTACGAGGTTACCGGTACTTCCCCTAGACTACTGCTTTCTTTGCATTCTGTGTCCTGGCGCCTCAGCGCGGAGTTTTCAGATGCAACATCAAATGTTTGGTCTATTTACTCGTAATGAGTCCACATTCGAAGGACATGGACGGTCTGTTCATCTTCTATGACGTCATACACCAGCCGATGCTGAATGTTGATTCGTCGAGAATATAGTCCTGCTAAATCTCCAACTAGTTTTTCATACCTGGGTGGATTCTTATATGGATTTTCGGAAATTACGTGCAGAAGCCTCTGCGTTTTTTCTTTTAGTCCTGCTCGCTGAAGTTTCTGCGCATCTTTTTGAGCTTGTTTCGAATAAACAATTTTCCATGCAGGGCTTACCAATGTAGGTCCGAGCTTCCTTCAGAGAGAGGCTCATTTTTTGCGGCTAGAATGCTTTGAACCATTCCAGGGATGGAACTCAGATGAAGGGTTTCCTGGATGGCCTTCCAATCTTCTTCGCTGATCAGGACGGCGTTGCCCCTCTTGCCGGTAATCGTGAGTGGTTCCGCATTATTATTGACCTGGTCAATAAGTTGATAGAGGTGTGTACGAGCGTTTGTGGCCGATATTGCTGTCATATTACAAATCGTACGCTATAACGTACGACCTGAAAAGGATGTTTTAAGGTATCACACATCATGAGAAGATAGTAGAACCATCGCCATCTACAGAGGGAACCCGCGGTATGTAAGAAAAACATATCGAAAACCTCAAGATAGCAGAGGATTCTCAAAGACTCATCGAAAACTAGCCAACAGCTCCACCCCTATTAGTTTGCTTTACAAATAACCCCTGAAAGATCCCTCATGCTCATTCTTGCCAGTATCTTCGTTAGCCTCGCCGTGCTCATCCACATCTACATTTGGGTGCTGGAATCCTTCCTCTGGGATAAACCTCGCGGCTTACAAACATTTAACATGGACCCCAACCGTGCCGCGCTCACCAAAGAAATGGCAGTTAACCAGGGGCTCTACAACTTACTTTTGGCGGTTGTTGCCTTTGCCGGACTGATAGCGCTATGGAGCGGTTCACTTGCGGTGGCAAAAGCGCTCATTTTTGCAGGAGCAGGTTCTATGGCAATTGCCGGTATCTTCCTTTTCGCCACCACTGCAGATAAGCGCCGTCCAGCACTGATTCAACTGCTTCCCCCGCTCGTCGGCGTCATCGCTGCCGCTCTGATATAAGTTTTACTTTGGCTCTTTCAGGCTGCCAACAGTCCACTAGGGGGAGTACTAATGAACACCCCAAAGATCCTCCGCCAACCGAGTAATATGGATGGCGAGATAAGTGCGTTCATCGGCAGATAGATCCTCACCCAGATGCATCTCAAGTAGCATTTTGGCTTTGAGCGCGCAGGATACCTTTACGCGCCCGAAGAAGAGCGAAGTTTAGGAATCTGCCAGAGGAAGAACAAAAGGTTGTACACATGAAGTATTTTCACGGATACCTCCCCTAAGCCGCTGCAATAAATTCTATCGGGTGCGAACAGGGCAGTGACCCGGAAATACGCCTTTCCGGGCCACTGCCCGCTAACGGTTCGCTGAGGTGCGACTATGAATTTTCAGGGTAGGAAGGCTTCCAATCTTCTGGCGGTAACTCATTGGTCTGAATAAGCTGCTGGTACCAGAAGAACGAATCTTTGCGATAGCGCGCGAGATCTTTGAGATCGAACTCGTCGCGGTTCACATAAATGAAACCGTAGCGCTTTGCCACGCCCTGATGGGTGGACACCACATCGATAGCAGTCCAGGGGGAGTAGCCCAGGATTTCGACGCCGTCTGTAATCGCTTCCTGCGTCTGCTCCAGGTGCTTGCGCAGGTACTCGATGCGGTAATCATCGTGTACCCGCCCGTCATCGGTGAGCTGGTCGAAAGCACCGAGCCCGTTTTCGGTCACGATGAGGGGCAGACGGTAGCGATCCCAGATTGCACGGTAGGTCATGCGCATACCCACAGGGTCAATTTCCCAACCGAAGTCGGTCATCTGCAGATGGGGGTTAGAAACAGCCTTGAAGTATCCTTCTTCACCTTCTGCGATTTGCTGGTCGGCGTCCTCGCTACGTTCTGAGGCACCGCCACCCAAAGGCGCATCTGCCATGGTGGTGGTGTTGTAGTAGTTGAAAGCAATGAAGTCAGGTCGAGCCGATTTGAGAATCTCCAAGTCGCCTTCTTCAATGGTGGGCGCCCAGCCGTGTTCTTCCAGATAGGCCCAAGCCAGAGTGTTGTATTCACCGCGCACTGCCAAATCAAGGTAGAGCCAGTTGCGCACCGCGTTGTAGTTATCGGCGGCAATCACGTCCTCCGGTTTGGACGACGCAGGGTAAACATAGGAGATGTTAGGCGCCGGACCAATCTTGGCCTCGGGATGCATCTGGTGAAGCATTGCCATGGTCTTCGCCTGCGCCAAGAACATGTTGTGATTGATCTGGTAGAGCTCCTTGTCGGGGTCATCACTGGTGGTGGTGATAATGCCGAGCTTATGACCGTGCAGAATCATCATGTTCTGCTCGTTGATGGTCAGCCAATATTTGACCTTGGAGCCATACTCTTTGAAAAGAACTTCGGCGTAGCGCACGAATGCATCGGTGGTGGTGCGGGATGCCCAGCCGCCTTTTTCATCTAAAGCAATCGGAGTGTCGAAGTGGAACATCGTCACGATGGGTTCGATATTGTGAGCCAGCAATTCGTCGATGAAGTTGTGGTAGTACTCGATTCCCTTGGGATTGATTTCGCCGTCGCCGTCGGGGATGATGCGTGACCAGGCGATAGAGAACCGATGCGCGCGGAAGCCCAACTCTGCCATCAGCGCGATGTCCTCTTTATAACGGTGGTACTGATCAGCAGCTACTTTGTAGTCGCTGGTCCCTTCGGGTAAATCTTTCTTGAGGTCGATGGCAATAGGACCGCGACCGTCCTCGTCCCATGCGCCTTCTACCTGGTAAGCGGAGGTCGAAGCAGACCAGAGAAAATCTTGTGGGAAAGGCTTGAGCTCTTTGTGGTACATGGTGTTCCTTATCTAGAGAGTTATTCTTAGCGTTCGACGATGACGGCGAGTTCACCGGCACGAAGCTGCTTATTGAGTTGAGGTTCAACGGTGGAGAAGTTACCGGAGTTAGTGATGATGGTGATTACGGTGTCATCATATCCAGCCTGAGCCACTTGAGCACGATCATAGGTAACGAGTGGCTGACCGGCAGTCACGATATCGCCTTTTCAGACGTGCATGGTGAAGCCTTCGTTCATCATGATGGGGTGAGCCCCCAATGCAGACCAAACATGAACTTTACTGCATGTTGAAAATGATTCTCAACAGGTAGAATGGCGGGATGACTGATCAACACAAAACCCATCACCACCAGAACTCGGAGAACCTAACGCCCCAAGAATCATGGAACAACCTTTACTCGGAAAGAGAGCAGGTTTGGTCCGGTAAACCCAATGCAACTTTGGTGGCTTTGATTGAAAAATACCAGCCCACCACCGTCCTGGATCTTGGATGCGGCGAAGGTGGCGATGTCATCTGGTTGTCACAGCGCGGCTGGGCGGCTACAGGAATTGATATTTCCGACGTCGCTATCGAACGCGCTCGCCAAGCTGTAGAAAAAATTGGTGTGGAAGCCGAATTCGTGGCGGCGGATTTAGCAGAATGGCGAACTGACAGGAAGTTCGATCTCATCGTTTCCAGTTTCATGCAGTCCCACTTTGATGACCTCGACCGCATTGGAATTTTTAGAGCCGCACTTGAACTCTTGAATGTTGGGGGAGAGCTGGTCTCTCTTTCACATGCAGGCATGCCGTCATTTGTGAAAAAAGATGATCCCCGCCGCGAGAAGAGGGAGAATCTTCCGCAACCCCTGGTTGAGGCGCATACTCTCACGGAAAATGACGATCGTTTTGAAGTAAAACTTGCGGAAACCAGAAGCCGAACAGTTACCTCGCCCGACGGTGAAGAGGGCACTATTGACGACGGCGTGCTGGTTATCAAGCGAGTTCGCTAGGTATTTTCTGTACAGTATCAGGATATTTTTCTTTAATCAGTCTACTTTCGGTGAATAGAAAGTAGACTGATTTTATGACTACTACTCCTCAGAAAAAGACTCTTAAAGATAAATCACTGAACTTCATTACCGACGGGTACCTTTTCGCTTCGCGTATGCGTGCTAAAGCTGGTTTGAAGCAGAACTCCCACGAACCTTTCACCCTCAAGATGTTGGGTAAAGACGCCACGATGATTCGCGGCAAAGAAGCCGTGGGCTTCTTCTACGACGAGTCCAAAATTAGCCGTGATGGCGCCATGCCTCACGCCGTCAATGACACTCTCTTTGGTAAGGGAACTATTCACGGTCTCGACGGTGAGGCCCACAAGGTGCGCAAAGCTCAGATGGCGGCGATGGCTTATGACGACGACGCTCGCGTGGCTCACTTTGCCGACCTTGTTACCGAAGAAATGGAGCGCACTCTCTCTGACTGGGCTGAAAAGCCCGGCAACGTTTACGACGATGTAGCGGTAGCTTATGGACGCGCAGCTTTCCGCTGGGCTGGTATTCCTATGACCGATGAGCAGATGGTCAAAGAGGCTCAGCGCATGAGCCATCTGCTGGATACGTTCGGTAATCCTCTGAAGAACCCTCTCGCCTGGATCGACCGCGCAAAGCTGGACCGCTGGTTCGAACAACTCATTGAAAATGTTCGCTCAGGAACTCAGAACGTTGACCCTGATTCCGTGACCGCGCACATCGCGGATTTGCGCGATGAAAATGGCGAACTGGTCTCCGCCCGCATTGCAGCTATTGAACTGCAGAATCTCACCCGCCCCACTATTGCGGTTTCCCGCTTTGCGGCTTTTGCTGCAGTAGCGCTCGTACAGAACCCTGACTGGGCAGAAAAAATCCGCTCCGCAGTCGAGTCCAAGGGGAGCTGGGCGAATGTCCCCGAATCCATTGCCTTTGCTCAGGAAACCCGCCGTAAGTACCCATTTGTTCCCATGCTCCCCGGCTATGTCAAAGAAGACGCCGAAGTTTCGGGCTGCCCGGTGCATAAGGGACAGCGCGTTTTGATTGATATCTTGGGTACCAATAACTCTCCTCAGCTCTGGGAAAACGCCGCTGATTTCGACCCCTCCCGCTTTATGGGCGTCGAGAATTGGGAAGATATCGCCTACTTTATTCCTCAGGGTGGCGGCGATGTGCATACTGGCCACCGCTGCCCCGGTGAACGCATTGCGGTGACTGCTCTTTCTGTTGCAATTTCTGCCATGGCGCAGAAGAACGTGCATATTTCACAGGATCAGGATGACACCGAGTTCCGCTGGGATCAGATTCTGACCCGTCCTAAGACAGGTGTGCGTATTAGCGTAGATGCTGCTTCTGCGCGCTAATTCGTAAGAAAGAGAAAGAACCTCCCACCCACTAGCCAATTTGGCTCACTGGGTGGGAGGTATCTCTTTTGCTTTTACATGGAGGTCGGACCAGTATTTTTAGTCATGGTTTTGGTGCCGACAGCTAAGCGAGGAACATGCTCTAAAAGGGATTTGAAATTAAAAGTCGCCCCTAGTTACGAGTAGGTTACCCGCAGCTAGAGGCGCGTCTCTTTATCTTAGTGGAGGGAGCCGATGGTCTGCTCGACGGCGTCGAGCAGTTCACCGTTAGCGACCAAACGTACTGTTTCGTTGATTTCAGGAGCCAGATAGCGGTCAGTGCCCGGGCCCTCCACGGTTTCGCGGAGCTTGGAGATAACCGCACCGGTTGCTGCTGCAGGTTTCTGCGGAGCCCGCATATCAATACCTCGGGCAGCCGTCAGAATCTCAATAGCTAAAACGCGCGTGAAACCATCCACTGACTTACGTAGCTTACGAGCGGCACTCCACCCCATGGATACGTGATCTTCCTGCATTGCAGAAGATGGAATCGAATCAACGGATGCCGGATTAGCCAGACGCTTGAGTTCAGAAACAATCGCTGCTTGGGTGTACTGGGCAATCATATGGCCAGAATCTACACCAGGGTCATCTGCCAAGAACGCGTTGAGACAGCGGTTGCGGGCGGGATCCAAGAAGCGGTCGGTGCGTCGTTCGGAAATAGAGGCGGCATCGGCAACAGCAATAGCCAAGAAATCTAGAACGTAGGCAACCGGTGCTCCATGGAAGTTACCATTCGATTCCACGCGACCGTCCTTGGTTACTACCGGATTATCGATGGCAGAAGCAAGCTCGCGAAGAGCAACTGAACGAGCGTGCTCAATGGTGTCTCGCACCGCTCCAGCAACTTGCGGGGAGCAGCGTAACGAGTACGCATCTTGAACATAGGTTGAATGCTCGCCCTGATGGTGGCGGATGATCTCGGAATCTTCCAGAACAGTGCGAATATTGCGCGCTGCTGCAATCTGACCGGGATGGGGGCGAAGTTCATGCAAGTCAGCGGCGAAGACACGATCGGTGCCGACCAGACCTTCAACAGACATTGCTGCTGCGACGTCGGCAAGGCGTACCAACCGGTCAAGATCGGTAATTGCCATGACCAACATCGAGAGCATGCCGTCTGTGCCGTTAATCAGCGCAAGACCTTCTTTTTCCGCTAGCTCAACGGGAGTCAATCCAGCTTCGGTGAGCGCGTCTGCGGCATCCTGGAGATTGCCCTCGGAATCGCGAACTTGACCTTCACCGATGATTGCCAGAGCGCAGTGGGCTAGGGGAGCGAGGTCACCTGAACATCCCAACGAACCATATTCAAAGACCACCGGAGTAATACCCGCAGAGAGCATCGCAGCGTATGCCTTAGCAACTTCAGGGCGTACACCCGTACGACCGGTTGCCATAGTCGAAAGACGTAATAGCATGACGCCGCGGATGACTTCGCGCTCAATTTCAGGGCCGGAACCTGCAGCATGGGAACGAATCAACCCGCGTTGCAAAGCGGTACGCTGCTCTAACGGAATGTGCTTTGAAGCTAGAGCACCAAAGCCTGTGGAGACTCCATACACCGGGGTTTCATCATGTGCTAAATCGCGGATCTGCTGCGCTGATTTTTCGATTTCTTGGAGGGACTCTTCACTGAGCGAAACCGTGGCATCATGGCGGCAGACGTTGATGACGTCTTCGAAAGAAAGGGCGCCAATTCCCACCTCAACGTGAGGACGGCCAGCTTTATCGTTAGTCATGATTTATCTTTCTATGTTGGGTGAGAACGGTGTGAGCAATGCGAGCAGCACTGCGCGCAGTGCGTCCGTCAATATCAAAAGAGGGGTTGAGCTCGGCTATATCAGCTGCAATGAGCTTTCCTGACGTAGCAGCTTGACGAACGCAGGAGAGAATCACTGGCAGAGGCACACCAAACGCCGCCGGAGCACTTACACCCGGAGCAACAGCAGCAGGCAGAACATCCAAATCGACGGTCAAATAGAGCACATCAACAGAATCAATAAAATCCTGGACAAACCGTTGAACGTCACCCAGGTTTTCGGTTTGGCTTTGCTCATCTAGGAGGTATCGCACGTCAAAATGGTCAGCAGTATCAAACAAAATCTGCGTATTGGAAGGCTGGCTAATACCGACGACAGCGTAGGAAAGTTCGGTGCCGGCGGCTGCTTCTTGTTCGAGTGCCTGGCGAAAAGGAGTACCGGAGCTGGGCTGATCTGCAGAGCGCAGGTCGAAATGCGCATCGAGATTCAAAATTCCTACACGCTGTTGCGCACGCGCTGAGGACTGTGCAATTCCCGAATAGGTACCCAACGCAACTTCATGTCCACCGCCAAAGACCATAGCTAGCGCACCGGCGTCGATAATCGTAGCTACCGCATCGGCTAGGCGGCTCTGAGCTGCTTCCAACTCATTTCCAGCAGTGACCACATCGCCCACATCAGCAGTCTTGCGCTCACCCTGATTCGGGGTGAGCGCAAAATTTGCCAGCGCTGCTCGCAAAGCGGCGGGAGCCTTTTGGGCGCCCTGCCTGCCTTTATTTCGGCGGACACCCTCGTCTGAAGCGAACCCCACCAACACCGCATCTAAAGACTTCAGGTTCTCCGGGGTAAAGTCATCGACCGTAAGAAGCTGTTTGAACCAGCGGTTGTGCTCAGGGCCGTCACCGTCGTCTCGTCCGGTAAGAGCCTCTGGTGCTCTATCAATAATCATGCGTTGTTCTCCTGCAATCTGGATGATCCGTGGGTGAGCGTGCCGTCCTTCCACACTCCACTCACCAGCGGAACGCCGGGGCGGTATGCCAGGTGAAGGTGGTTAGGGGCATCCAGCGCCATGAAATTGGCGCGGGCGCCGGGGGAGATTCGTCCAATATCATCTCGTCGTAGCGCCTGGGCACCGCCGGCAGTGGCAGCCCACACCGCTTCATTAGGGCTCATCTTTAAATCTCGGACGGCAATGGCAATACAAAATGGAATCGAAGTAGTAAAACTGGTTCCCGGATTGCAATCAGCTCCCAAAGCAACGGTAACGCCAGCATCGAGCAGACGCCGTGCGTTGGGGTAGTCATTGCGTGTTGAAAAATCTGCACCGGGCAGCACGGTAGCTACCGTGCTGCTGTTCGCTAGAGCATCGACGTCGGCATCAGAAAGATAGACCACGTGATCCACCGACGCGGCATCGAACTCAACCGCTAGTTGAACTCCGGAGCCATAGGTGAGCTGGTTGCCGTGCACCCGTGGAACCAGTCCGTGTTGTACGCCGGCGCTCAGGATTGCCCGTGATTGTTCCTCGGTAAAGGCACCCTTTTCACAGAAAACATCAATCCACTTAGCGTAGTTAGCGGCGAGGGGAATCATCTCATCAATCGCCATTTGCACGTATTCGTCTTGGCGCCCAGCATATTCCTCGGGAGCCACATGGGCGGCGAGTAAAGTGACTTCATCGGTGCAGGTCGCAGCAACTTTCACACCCTGTACTTCAGATGCGGCAGACTGCCCATAGCCCGATTTCACTTCAACGGTGGTAGTTCCCTGTCTCAGGTACTCATTCATATAACGCTGAATATTAGCCTTGAGCTGCTGGTCGGTTGCGGAGCGAGTTTTCTTAATCGTGGTGCGTATTCCGCCTGCCTCGTACTTTTTACCTTCCATGCGAGCAGCAAACTCTACCGAGCGGTCGCCCTGAAAGACCAGATGAGAATGCGATTCGACGAAGCCGGGCAGTACTGCGCGTCCGTCTACATCGAATTGCTGGTCGGCGTCGGGAGCCTGCCCAGCAGAGCCCACCCAGGCTATTTTTCCCTCATCCACAATAAAAGCGGCGTCTTCGATAACGCCCAATGCGCCGTTATCAACGGCTGGGTCGTTAGTAACCAGTGTTTTGATATTGGTGAAAAGCTGGCTTGAAGCCATGTATTTTTCTCCTGAATCAGTAGGGGGTGCGAGGCATCATTTACCTCGCACCCTGGGTGTTGAGCTAGCTCAATCGGTTCTAGTTGACGAGTGAATCGATGAGATCATCGTTGACGGTGTAGGGAAGTGTAATCTGTCCCTTGCCCGAGTAATCGTGATTGAAGTCGGTTGCTGTCTCAATAGAGTGTTCGTTGCGTGCCCAGCTACGGCGCGCCACGCCACACATGACATCCCAGAGTAGGGACGACTTGATGACTTCGTCGACTCGCTCGGAACCATCCAGCACCATACCAAAACCACCGTTGATGGAGTTACCGATACCGGTGCCACCGCCGTTATGCAGCGCAACAAGGCTCATGCCGCGTGCAGCGTTGCCGGCGAAGCACTGGGTTGCCATATCCGCCATAATGTTGGAGCCGTCCTTGATATTGGAGGTCTCGCGGAAGGGCGAATCGGTACCGGATACATCGTGGTGGTCGCGACCTAGCATGACGGGGCCGATTTCTCCGTTACGCACTAGCTCGTTGAAGCGCAATGCGATATCCATGCGCCCCTGTGCATCCTGGTACAAAATACGTGCCTGAGTGCCTACCACTAGGGCATTTTTCTCTGCATCACGAATCCAGTTATAGTTATCGCGATCCTGGTGGCGGCGGGTGGGATCGATACAGTCCATCGCCGCCTGGTCGGTCTTGCGCAAGTCTTCGTGATCACCGGAGAGACAGACCCAGCGGAAGGGCCCGTAACCGTAGTCAAAGAGTTCGGGACCCATGATATCTTCAACGTAGGAGGGCCAGATGAAGCCGTTGCGTTCGTCGCCATCGATAGCAATTTCGGTGACGCCGGCGGAGAAGACCGATGCCATGAATGCATTGCCGTAGTCGAAGAAGTAGGTGCCGCGCTGAACCAATTCCTTGATGAGCTCGTAGTGCTTGCGCAAGGTTGCATCAACCTTTTCAACAAACTGGTCGCGGTCGTTCTTAAGTAGCCTGGTGCGTTCTTCGAAGGTGAGGCCCTGTGGGCAGTATCCGCCGTCGTAGACTGCGTGGCAGCTGGTCTGGTCGCTCAGGAGGGGGATTTCGATGTTGTTGTCGACGGCGTACTGGAGCAAATCTACGATGTTGCCGTGGTAGGCAATCGAAACGGGTGTCTTGGAGTCAATGTGCTCCTTGGCGATGCGGAAAACCTCTGCCAAATCTGAGGAGGCGTGACCAACCCAGCCTTGATCTAGGCGGGTCTGAATGCGCGAGTAGTCTACCTCTGCCACGATACCTACAGCGTTGGCGATTTCAGCTGCTTTAGGCTGAGCACCACTCATACCGCCAAGCCCGGAAGATACGAACAATACGCCCGCCAAATCGTCCTCTGCGGGGATGCCCAGCTTGCTACGCCCTGCATTGAGCAGAGTATTGAAAGTGCCGTGCACGATACCCTGGGGCCCAATGTACATCCAGCCGCCAGCGGTCATCTGACCGTAGTTAGCGACTCCCAATTCTTCTGCAATTTCCCAGTCCTTCTGGTTGTCGTAACGACCAATCATCAGGGAGTTGGTGATAATGACGCGCGGGGACTCGGGGCGGGAAGGGAAGAGACCAAGAGGATGACCGGACATCACAACCAAGGTGGTGTCTTCGGTCAATTCCTGCAGATACTTCATAATCAGTCGGTACTGCAACCAGTTCTGGCAGACGCGACCGGTCTCACCGTAGGTGACGAGCTCGTAGGGGTAGAGCGCTACGTCGGTGTCGAGATTGTTATCAATCTGCACCTGCATTGCCTTGCCTTCGATGCACTTGCCCTCGTACTCGTCGATGGGGCGACCGTGAATCCGACCCCGTGGACGCCAGCGGTAGGCGTAGATACGGCCGTAGGTGCGTAGCTCTTCAAGGAATTCGGGTGCTGCTTGTTCATGCAGTTCTTCGGGTAAATAACGCAGTGCGTTGCGCAGGGCTAGTTTGGTCTGTTCGAGGTTCAAGCGGAATCCGCGCGAGGGCGCGCGGCGGTAGGCGGGGTCAAAGCTGGGCTCGGGTGGAAATTCGTTATCGAGCTTGATTTGCATAGCTTCTGAGGTGCTGGTGTTGTTGTACATATTCACATCCATTTCATCATTGAGTGGGTGGTCTGGTTAGGTTGGGGAAAACTAGATATTTTCAAATTTCTGGGAAAGTTCTTGAACCGTGCTGTGTAGCAGCTGACCAAGTTCAGCTTCTTTTTCAGGTGTAATTCGGTAGGTCGGGACAAGCATGCTCAATGCCGCGATGGTTTTTCCACGCACCTGAAGAGGGGTTGCAATAGCGGTGACATCTGCTTCAACACCGCTGGTGACTACCGTGTATTTTTCATCGTTGTGCTGGTTAAGAAGAACTGCGCCGACCGCGGTGGAATTCAAAGGAATCGTTTGCCCTTCCCAGCTTCTGTGCTGGATGGCGTGCGTTCCGTTTACTACTGCCAAATAGAGGACCTGGTGGTGTTGTTTGATGGAAAGATACACCGATTCGCCGGTTCGTTCTGCAAGTTCGAGCATGGTGGGGCGGCAACGATTCCGTAAGGTGTTGTCGCCCAGGGCTTTGAACCCCAGACGGAGCAATTGCGGCCCAACATCGAATTTTCCCGCACGATCTCGGCGAACAAATTCGAGTTCTTCAAGGGTGTGCAACAGTCGCAACGCGCTGGAGGGGGAAAGATCGGCTTGCTCAGACGCTTTGGTGAGGTTTATTCCCGGATGATCGCAGACGACGGTGAGGAGCTTGAGGGCGCGTTCAACAGATCGCGTGGTCGTAGTTGGCATATTTCTACCTCGCCGATTCCCACTCGCCAGGTTTGTATCTTGAGTCACAAACATCTTACGTTCAGAAGAATACATCAGATATGTGAGCGAAAAATCCCTCAAGAGGTGTTGTTGCAGAATAAAAATAAATTTTCATTAGATGAAAATTGGAGGGGTTCGCCCTGTCATTCCGCGCTACTTTCCGTAAAACGCAAGGATGCGAGAGAAGTGAGCTGTGATACATTTTGGGTAATTCAAAGACGAATTCAAAGGAACTTCATGTCAGAACACGCCATTAGCGAGGAACAGACTGCAGCTCTCGTTCCCGTCAGCGCCCCTGGTGCTGGGAAAGATGTACTCAAACTCATTCTGTGCTCAGTCTTGGGCATCTTCATGTTTTTTATCCCCATCACCATAGGTGGAAAAAGTACTATCCCGCTTGATCACCTGGTGAGTTGGGTGAAGCTAGCTATCGGCCCAGTTGTTCCATGGCTAATGCTAGCCCTCGTCCTTTTGGGAACATTGAGACCTTTTATTACGGGGCGATGGAAGAAATCTCTTACTCAGAAGATATTTTCAGTGCTCAACATAGTGGGCCTTATCGCAGCTGTGCTGATGATGACCTCCCCACCAGCATGGTTAGCGGATAAATCTATCGGCCCTTTCCTATGGAATACTTTAGTGACCTCGGTAGGGCTCATCGTGCCCATTGGCGCTATCTTTCTGGGCTTCCTCATCGGTTTTGGACTGATGGAATTTGTGGGTATTTTTGTCCGACCTATCATGTACCCCATCTGGAAAACCCCGGGCCGCTCTGCGGTAGATGCGGTAGCCAGTTTTGTGGGGTCCTACTCTCTTGGTCTACTCTTAACCAACCGTGTGTACAAACAAGGCGGATATACCGCTAAAGAAGCAGCAATTATAGCCACAGGCTTTTCCACGGTTTCAGTAACCTTCATGGTCATTGTGGCTAATACCCTCAAAATCATGGATTTGTGGTTGCAATACTTCTTCACCGCATTTTTTGTGACTTTCGTGGTGACAGCTATCTGCGTTCGTATTCCGCCGCTGTCCACCATCCCAGACACCCACTTTCCAGGGTCTACCCCTAACCCTGAGCAACCCATCACTCGCCATAAGATGCAAGTGGCGTGGGAACAGGCACGCGGAACTCTACATGCTAACCCCGGAATCGTTCAGACCATGTGGCTCAATTTCAAAGACGGTGTCATCATGGCGTCAGCAATTCTGCCCTCGATTATGTCCGTTGGTTTGCTGGGATTGCTGGCGGCAAAATACACTCCCATCTTTGACTGGATGGGTTGGATTTTCGTTCCCTTCAATAAGCTAGCCGGTATGCCAGATCCCTTACTGGGTGGCAAAGCCATCAGCCTGGGGCTGGTGGAAATGTTCCTACCCGCTACTGAAATTGGTCCTGAAGGAGACACCCTCACCGCGTTCATTATCGCCGTAGTTGCGGTATCAGGAATTATCTTCCTCTCAGCTATGGTGCCCTCCATCATGGCAACCGATATTCCCGTGAAATTCTGGCATCTGCTAGTAATTTGGGTGGAGCGCGTTATCCTGAGCATCCTCATTACTGCCCCCATAGCCCATCTAATTATTTAGCGGGCAATCGACGTGGTTCATGCTCGACGCGACCCATCGGCGTTCCAAAGTTTCGAGATGCCGCGCCGATGCGAATCTATCAAGTGAGTATCGACCACTCCGCAAGCCTCAAACATGGCATAGACCGTCGTTGGTCCCACGAAAGAAAATCCTTCTTTTTTAAGACGCTTGGCAAGATTCTCCGACTCCTCAGACCGGGTAGGAACCTCTACAAACCTCTGCGGGGTGGGAGTTTGCTCAGGCCCGTAACTCCAAATCAACGCAGGTAAACCGTCATCGACCAGCATCCCGTTAGGGAGTGTAAAACCTAAAAGCGCTGCCTCTGCTGCTGGTAGCTCGACGTCGGGGGAGAGGCGTACCTGCTCTCTGAGGCTCTGCGCTCGCTGTCGCAGAGCGAGGGTAGCGCGTGCATTCTTGATGACAGCGCGAATCTTCGCTTCGGAACGAATAATCCGCGGGTCTTCCTTGATGCGGGCGACATCCTCGTCCGTCAGAAGAGCTACAGCATCGGGGTTGAAGTCCAAAAAGTCTTCTCTAAGCGCGTCTCTCTTCACTAACACGGTGCGCCAGCTCAAACCGGCTTGAAAGCCTTCTAGGCAGATCCGTTCAAACATACCCTGCTCATCAGCAATGGGTACGCCCCACTCCTCGTCGTAATAGGTGCGCATCAGCTCATCTGTTGCAGCCCAGCGGGGGCGAGAAAGACCATCCTCGCCGGTCACCACATCGGGGGTCAACTTTTCAGGAGCTGGATGCTGCTGTGGCTCTGGCATAATGTTCTCCTTAGTTACCTGCCGGGGATAGACCTGTCTGTCGAAGCGTAATATTGATTCGACCCTCAGGGAAATTGAGTTCAGCAGGTGAAGTATCAGGCAAAATCTTCGGCACGCCATGATACATAAAACGGCTGGGACCGCCAAAGACAATTAGGTCCCCAGAAGCCAGCAAAACATCCTCAAAGGGCATATTTTTATTTTCCGAATTTCCTGCACGAAAAACGCCCGTATTGCCCAGCGATACCGAGACAATCGGCATCGATGACCGCTCATCCTTATCCTGGTGCATTCCCATTGAAGCATGAGGTGCGTAGTAGTTGATAAGCGCCACATCAGGGCAATAGCTAGAAACCCATTCGGCATGCTGTGGACCATCAAAAGCGAGCCACGACGGCGCCGTCGATGGCTGATACGCCGCATCTAATGCCTGCCTACCCATGCGCTGTAACCAATCTGGAACAGCAAACGGCTGCGCACCACCAAATTCCGGAGCATCATTGCGATAGGCATAATCGCTCCAATGCCAGCCCAACGAGGTAAGGCGCACGGACATTTTCTTGCCGTAAATCTCAGGCGAATGAGGAGGAATACCTCGGGAAATTCCTTCTCTTTCGGGGGTAGTCTGACCCCAGCGGAAAAATTCCCCCACCAAAAATCGCTGCTGATTCATCGATAGCCAACCGGGCACATGAACGCAGCCGGGGTAAATCTCCCGCGGCTGTCTCACCAAATCGGCGTCACTGAAAAGAGCCGGCATCTAAAAAAGCCGAGTTTCTTTCTCGGAGGTAGGTTCTTCTAGATCCAGCAGAAATTGTTTAGTTTCCACCCCTGCGGCATACCCCGTCAATTTTCCGTCGGCACCCACCACTCGGTGGCAGGGAATGAAAATGATGCATCGGTTGCGCCCAACTGCTTGCCCCACCGCCTGAGCAGGGGCATGCGGGCCCACAATCTTAGAGATTTCTCCGTAGGTGGTGGTGTACCCGTAAGGGATTTCTTCCAATGCCTGCCACACTGCGAGCTGAAAATCGCTCCCGGCGGGGTTAATGGGAACGGAGAAAGAGGTTCGCTCTCCAGCAAGATATTCGTCAAGTTCTTGCGCCGCTTGAGCCAAAAGGGGCTGTGAATCAAGGTCTACTTTTTCGCCCAGTTCCTCGGCGGTTGCGAAGTGGGCTTGCCCCTCTAACCAGGCTCCGGTGAGGGAATCGCCATCGGTTGCCAGATACACAGTACCTAGGGGGCATTCCTGGGTTGCATGTAAGGTATTTTGGCTCATAAGTGCTCGTTTCTTGAGAATGGGCTAGAGAAGGGGATAATCGTAGTCTAAAGCGAAAAGTGCTTCAAAGTCTTGGGGGAGCAAGATATGCTTCCCCTCACTTTTCGTTGCTCAACCTAACTTCTAGACCAGCCCCAGCCACTTCCAATAAGTAGTTGAGAAGAGCAGCACCAACAGGTAGCCGATGACTGTTAGGGGAATGCCGGTTTTGAGAAACTGCTTAGTAATGAACGCTCCTGTGCCGTAGGCAAGCATATTCTGTGGAGCTGAGACAGGAAGTAGGAATCCGAAGCTAATGAGGAACTGCTGAATCACCACAAACCCGAGACCATCCTGAGGAGCGGTCAACGTCGAAGCTAGCGCGATATACACAGGAATGAGGGCAGAAGAGAGGGACGTTGCCGAGGCGAATCCCAAATGAATCAAAATGGTGAAAGCTGATACCAAGGCGATAGTAGCTAACAGCGGCATATGTTGCAGACCGAGAGCGCCAAAGGTAACCTCCGAAAGCCACTTAGCTGCGCCCGTCTTCAGCAAAAGAGTGCCCAGGGAAATGCCCACTGCAAAGACCACCAGTGTGCCCCAATTGATGAGCTTTTCTGCTGATTTCCAAGTGAAAACACCAATTTTGGGTAGTAGCAGGAATCCAATGGCAACGAGGTTCTGCGCTACCGCCGTTTTGATACCGATATTCCAAGTAGAAACAGATTGAGCTGCGGTAATAATTAGAAGAGCCGATAGCTTTGAATCTTTCGCCATACCGAAGGCTGCTACCATGCCCAAAAGAATTGGGACGACTGCGCCAGCACGGGCCGTTGCTGAGGGAACGAAGAAGGCGAGGATAATCGAGATAGCAATGGCGCCCACGACAATGTGCGAGGTCTTTTCCCCGGCAAATCTCAAAACAATGAGAGCAATGCGCTTATGCAGTTCTGTTGCCTGCATCGCGGCAGCAAGGGCGAGGGCAGCTGCCACCAGAGCGACGCCGGAGGAGCTGAATCCGCCCAGGGCTGTAGCGAGAGCATCAGTGGTCCCTAGAGCTTTGGAGGGTTCTTTGGGGTCGGGTGAAAGCCCCAGCAAAATCGTAATGTAACCGATAATGAGCACCGAGGACACCGGATAGCTCACCGCCTCGGTAACCCACATAATAACGGCGAAGCCCAGTACCGCAAGAGAAATTTGCCCCTGCCAGGAGAGGGACTCACTGTGAGGTAAGAGTAAGACCGCTATCAACACGATATGAGCCAGAATAAACCAGAGGGTTTTGAGGGAAAATCGAGGTAGTTTCCGCTCAGAATCAGGGGTGGCTGAAATTTCGGCAGGGGCGGATTCGGTGGGCGATACAGCCCGGGAGGAGCCCATGGGAAATCCTTCTGATGAAAGTAGGTTATATTTCCACACTAGCCTTGGTCTAAGAAGATTCTTGGGGTATTTTGCCCCTGCGATATTTGTGACAGAAGATGAAGTTCTGCTGAGATTTTTACCGCTTCAGGCGAAGTTTTCGCCACCGCGAAATTGCTTGAAAAAGCTCCTCTTTACGGGGGAGTACCACATCGCCTCGGACTCTAGAATCTGACCCTGTGAGCGTCTCTAACCCTTCTCTTTCAATCTGCTCGATGACCTCCTGTACCGCTGGCGCGAGTGGAATCTGAGCTGTTTGAAGACGCCGGGCAACTAAGGGCAAGCATAGTGCTATGGCCTGAGTTTGCCCAGAATCCACCAGCTGGGAGAGATACCGCAAATCAAGGTTCTCTTTACCGATTTGTATCTCCTCTAATCCGCGACCCCGAGGAGGTTTGCGCGTGTCCTCTACAAGAAGGGAATTCGGGTCAACCGTTCGAGGTGCGCCCAGCAAAGCTAGTGAGGACGTTTTATCGGTATTACCTTCTGAGAGGGAATGCTTCGTTTCGTGATACTGCTTGGCTAGTTGGTGCGCTCGCTCGGTCACATCTTGAGGAACGTATTCATTCAAAGCAATAACGGTATGTGCGTGTTCGAAGAACGCTCCTGACCCTCCCATTACCAAAATGGTTGAAATTCCCCGATCTTCCCACAGGTCTGAGATTCGATCGACGAACGGGGTAATGGGTTCGGCTGAAATTAAAGCTTTCATGCGCTGGTCGCGAATCATGAAGTTCGTGGCGGAGGTATCCTCATCAATAAGCACAGTACGCGTACCTATTTCAACGGCTTCGGCTAAATTAGCTGCCTGGGAGGTGGAGCCACTGGCATTGGCTGTAGAAAATTCTTGCGTATCAATCCGCCCCGGCAGATTATTAATCATGGTAGAAATATTGGTACCTGTGACGGCGCGGCCATCCTCAGCCCGCACAGAAACAGCGGTTGGATCGCTCACTACCAGCTGGCGTCCGTCTCCTGGAATATGTGGGAAGACGCCGCGCTCTAGCGCTTTCAAAAGCGTGGATTTTCCATGAAAACCTCCACCAACCAGAAGAGTAATACCCTCTCGAATACCTAAACCACTGATAGAGCGCCCGCTGGGCAGATCAAAGAAAACTTTGTTTTCTGCGGGAGATTCAAAGGGAACAGCATTAGCTAGTGGGGTATCTGAATTGCCTGAGCGACGGGCAAGAACAGCACCATCCGCTACGAAACCCACCAGATGCCTGTCCTGCAATTCACGCTGTATAAATAAATAATCGCGCAGGGTTTGCACGTGCTGTTTCAACGCATGATGTTGCAGCCGCTCGCCGAGTGCCGAGTAGCTGACTAAACCAGGTAAGTCGTCCACCAAAAGTCCTGCAGCGAGGCGACCCTTGACTCGGCGTCCAGCGGCAGGAAACTGAAAAGTAAGCGCAACCTGAACCGTGCCTTTCTCACAGGTCACCGAAGAACGAGGGAGAATTTCTTGTCCAGGGCGTACCGCCTGAAATTCCCGAGGACCGTGGGATATAGCATCGTAAATGTCTCGGGCAATAAAATCGCTCACCGCAACACGATCTGCAGTGTCTTGCAAAAACTCTTGGGGTACCTCGGTAGCTGTAACTGGTAAGGTAATCCGAATTCTCGACGCCGACGCATAGGGATCGGGCTGCACCTTATCAATATGCAAGTCAAAGCCCTGAAACTGCCATGTTCCCGCTAGCTGTTTGAGCGCACCGTATGATTTGCCGTCCAATGAATGAAGCCGTGAATAGAGCTGAGATGAAGTACCCATACACCTCAGCATATAAGAAAGCCGGGGCATGACAATTTCATGCCCCGGCTTGACTTACTGAGAGAGATTAGTCGGTGATAACGTCTTCATCGACCCAGTCGAGGGTCTTAGAAACCGCCTTCTTCCAGTTACGGTACTGGCGCTCGACCTCCTCAGTATCCATATCCGGAGTCCAACGCTTATCTTCGGACCAGTTATCAATGACATCTTGCTCGCCGTCCCAGAATCCCACGGCGATACCGGCAGCATAAGCTGCACCCAAAGCGGTAGTTTCAATAATCTTGGGGCGGATCACAGGAACTCCGAGAATATCTGCCTGGAACTGCATGAGGAATTCATTTGCAGTCATGCCGCCATCAACACGCAATTCGGTGAGCTCTACGTCTACTCCGGCGTGATCGATATCTGCGTTCATCGCATCGAGAACTTCGCGAGTCTGCCACGCGGTTGCCTCCAGAGCGGCGCGGACGATATGCGCCCGGTTAATATAGCGGGTTAAGCCCACAATAACTCCACGCGCATCGGAGCGCCAATGCGGTGCAAATAGCCCGGAGAAAGCCGGTACCACGTAGCACCCACCGGAGTCTTCCACGCTGGTTGCCAGCTTTTCAGATTCAGCAGCGTCGTTAATCATGCGCATGTTATCACGCAGCCACTGAATCAAAGAGCCGGAAACTGCGACAGATCCTTCGAGCGCATAAACGGGCTTGTTATCGCCAATTTTGTAGGCGACGGTGGTGAGCAGACCATTCTCAGAAATAACGGGTTCTTCACCGGTATTCATCAGCATGAAATTACCTGTGCCGTAGGTATTCTTCACCATGCCCTCTTCAAAGCACGCCTGACCAAAAGTAGCAGCCTGCTGATCACCCAAAATACCGGCAATAGGAACCCCGGGCAGAAGACCATTTTGGCGACCTTCCCCCAAAATCTCGGAGGAAGAGTGAATCTCAGGGAGCATCGAGAGGGGGATTCCCATATCTGCTGCAATGGATTCGTCCCACTGCAGAGTCTTGATGTTCATAAGCATAGTGCGAGATGCGTTGGTGACGTCAGTAACGTGAATACCACCATCAGTGCCGCCGGTGAGGTTCCATACGAGCCAGGTATCGGTGTTGCCAAAGAGGAGGTCACCTGCTTCGGCCTTTTCGCGTGCGCCCTCAACATTGTCGAGAATCCACTTAATTTTTGGGCCTGAGAAATAAGTTGCCAGGTGCAAGCCGGTGATATCGCGGTACTTGCCTTCGCCTTCTTTGCCGCCAAGCTCATTGCAAATCTTCTGTGTGCGGGTGTCCTGCCAAACGATGGCGTTATAAATCGGCTCGCCAGTGTTCTTATCCCAGACGACGGCGGTTTCGCGCTGATTGGTAATACCAACAGCGGCGATTTCGTGGTGGTTGATGCCTGCATCAGAAAGTGCATGACCCACTACTTTACGCACATTGCTCCAGATTTCTAGCGGATCGTGCTCAACCCAGCCAGCCTTAGGAAAAATCTGCTCGTGCTCGAGCTGGCCTACAGCCTTGATGTTCGCCTTTTTATCAAACAAAATGGCGCGGGAACTCGTGGTTCCTTGGTCTAACGAAAGGATGTACTTTTTGCGTGCGGGCAGTTTTTTCTCTGCCATATCAACCACTCCTTTGTGATAGTTACTGTGGGGTTTAGTTTAGCTCAACCTCTAAATAGCGAGTAGCGCAGGTACAATCAGCGCGGCAAGTACGGCACCGATAATGGGACCAACCACGGGAACCCAAGCATATGCCCAGTTGGAGCTTCCCTTATGAGGAATGGGAAGGATAGCGTGGGCAATACGGGGACCAAGGTCACGAGCAGGGTTAATGGCGTAACCGGTTGGACCACCGAGGGAGAAACCGATGGAAACAACGATGAGTGCAACAGCTAGAGGACCAAGACCGGAGGGAGTCTGACCTGAAGCAACAACGAATGCAATCAGAACGAAAGTTCCGATGATTTCAGAAACCAGGTTCCACCCATAGGACGGTACGGCAGGGCCGGTGGAGAACACTCCCAGCTTGACGCCGTCGTCGGCTGGTTCATCGAACTGCTTCTTATAAGCGAGCCAGCAGGCAATAGCGCCGACGATAGCGCCCACCATCTGACCGGCAAAGTAAACCAACATGTTGCCCAAGGTTGCAGGAACGCCCTTTGTTAGCTCATTCCCAGCAACCCACTGACCAATGGTTACAGCCGGATTCAAATGCGCGCCGGAAGGACCAGAAACATACACCGCAGCAAAAACTGCTAAACCCCAGCCAAAAGCAATTGCTACCCAACCAGCACCCTTGGCATGCGATTTGTTCAAACTATTAGCTGCACAAACGCCAGCACCCAACAAAATAAGTACCAAAGTGCCCAGGAACTCAGAGGAAAAAAGCCCTAAAGACGTCGGTATGCCGTCTGCGCCGGTAAGAAGGGTAGACCCTCCTGCAAGCAGACCATTCATAGTAAATCCTTTCAATCAAGGAATAAATCAGTGAGTGCGCTAAACACCATCCCCTCGGCGATTTAGCGCACTCAAACGGAGGTACTCATGCACTTAGTATGTTTACCTATGGGTTATGAAGCGTTGTTCAACTTCTGACGGGGAGCTACGCTCTCAACGTTCTCAAGATGAGCAACTGCCTCAGAATCTGTGGAGGTTTTCTCCGCCGCAGCAATAGCCTCAACACGCTGACGGTATAGATCAACTTCATGCTGGGCATCCTTCTGAGACCAACCAAGTTCAGGGGCCATCAGTGCAACAATTTCTTCGGCCGAAGAAAGCCCACGATCGCGCTGCTCCAAGTCCAGACGAACACGGCGAACCAGAACATCTTCAAGGTGAAGCGCACCCTCAGCTTGAACCGCGTACACAACATCTGCACGCAAGAACTGCGGAGCATTTTTCAAGGGCTCACCGAGGTCCGGATTCTTCTCAATGAGAGACACTAAATCGGTAATTTCTGCACCGTAGCGCTCTAGCAGATGCTCCTGACGTTGCTTATCCCACCCCTGTTTCTTGGCAATAGAATCAATCGAACCCAGAATTGCTCGATACCCGTTTGCACCCACCAGAGGAATATCAGAAGTCACACTGGGGCGGCTCTTCGCATCATCACCGAGCGCAAAATCGACAGCATCTTCTGCCATCACGCGGTAGGTGGTGAGCTTGCCACCAGCAATTGCACTCATATTCGGGGCAATTTCCGTAACGGTGTGCTCGCGAGAGACCTTGGTGGAAGACTTCTCTGAGCCTTCTTTGAGAACCGGCTGAAGCAACGGGCGCAGACCCGAATAGGTGCCAATGATGTCATCCTGGGTCAGCTCTTCAGCAATAAGTTCATTAGCCTGATCCAAGACATACTGAATATCCTGGGAAGTAGCAACAGGATTCTCAATATCCTCGGTATAGGGAGTATCAGTGGTGCCGATGATCCAATAGCGTTGCCAGGGAATAATGAACAGGACGGATTTCTCGGTCTGAGTAAAAATACCTGAGGACGCTTGGATGCGCTCGCGAGGAACCACAATGTGGATACCCTTAGAAGCAAGAACCTTCAAGCCGGCGTCTTTCTGCGCCATGGATTCTGTCTCTTCGGTCCAGACACCGGTGGCATTGATAATTTTCTTCGCTTTAATTTCGAGTTCGGCATCGGTTTCGAGATCCTTGACGACTGCACCGTTCACAGCTCCTGAGGAATCTTTGAGAATGCTAATAACCTGGGTGCGGGGAGCGGCTAGAGCGCCATAGCCAGCTGCGGTGCGCACCAAGTCGATGACGAGACGGGCGTCGTCCACGCGTGCATCGTAAAACTGAATAGCACCGGTGAATTTGTCATCCTTAATGCCCGGGAAGATTTTCTTAGTTCCTTTTTTGGTGAAGTGTCGTTGTGGAGGAACGGTGACGTTGCCACGGGCGCCGGCGAATGCCATGACGTCATACATGCCGATTCCCACCGCTGAATACGCACGCTCAATTACGGGCATTTTCAAAGGCCATAGGAAGGGCTGTGCTTTGACGAGGTGGGGCGCGGTTTTAGTCAGTAGGTTGCCACGTTCTTTGAGGGCTTCTGCCACGAGCTTGAAATCCAAATTGTAAAGATAGCGCAGACCACCATGCACTAGCTTGGAAGACCAGGCCGAGGTTCCTGCTGCCCAGTCACCTGCTTCCACGATGCCGGTGCGCAGTCCGCGCGTTGCTGCATCGAGGGCGATACCTGCGCCGGTTACACCACCGCCAATAACAAGAATGTCCAGACCTTCTGCGTTGGTCATGGCTTCTAGCGCATGGGCGCGTGATTCTTTAGTGAGTCGTGATTGCTGTGCAAACTGTGCTGATGACACGGCTAAACCCCTTTGATAAGAAAATACCTTTTCTCTATTTGAACTGTTTAATACAGAAGGTGCCAAACACTCTGAACGGATTTTCAAGTAGTATCTTGAAGTGTGAAAGAACGTAACACTCAGCTCTTTGAAGCGGCTCAGCTCTACTACCTGGAACATCTCACTATGGATCAGGTGGGAGCCCGGTTATCTGTTTCACGCGCTACTGTTTCACGGCTTCTCAAAGAAGCGCGGCAGGTGGGACTGGTGCAAATTAATCTCAATGATGATTTCAAACCGAAAAATGACTTAGCAACCAAGCTGGGGGATAGGTTCCGCGTTAAAGCTCTGGTAGTACCCACAAACCCACGCGATTCGGCGTTGGGGCGGATGCAAGCAGTAGCTCGCGAGGCGGGTGTTTTACTCAATAATGTGATGCACGATGACATGGTCTTAGGGGTGGCTTGGGGCTCTACGGTGAGCGAAGTTGCCCGACAACTACCTCCCCGCCCGCTCAAAAACGCTTTGGTTGTACAACTTAATGGGGCGGGTAACGCCCGTCATACGGGTATTCCTTATTCAGGTGCAATCTTGGGGCAGATAGCCGAGGCATTTAGTGCTCAGATGATTCATTTTCCTGTCCCGGCTTTTTTCGATCGCGCCACCACCAAAGAGGCTATGTGGCAGGAAGAATCAGTGCGCTCTGTGTTGAAAATGCAGAGGGTGGCAGACGTCGCACTTTTTGGAATTGGTGCTTTTGGCGGCGCGATTCCCTCGCATGTCTATAACGGCGGGTACTTTACCGAGGAAGAGCAGCGCCGCCTGAGGCAGACCGGCGTAGTGGGGGATATGTGCACGGTTTTTCTGCGGGAGAATGGCACTTTTGCGGACCTTGAGGTGAATAGACGGGCGACCGGTCCGACCCCTGCTGAACTAGTGCGCATCAAACGACGTATCGCGGTGGTCTCGGGAGCGCACCGGCTATCTGCGCTGATGGGGGCGCTCATGACGGGCGCAGTGACCGACCTGGTCATAGATGCGCAGCTGGCGGAGTTGCTGTTGAAAGCTGCCTAAATTCTTCGTCTCGAATGAAAGCCCCCCAGACCGCAGAACCATCCACAGGTTCGTCGTCTCCATCAAACACGTCTTCCCCTTCATCAAGCGCAAACGCGAAAAAGGAAGTTGATGCAATCGAATTTGATGGAAATTTCGATAATTTTATCCCCTTACCAGGTGGATGCCGCTTACAAAAACGGTGGCTGGGGGATGACCGAAAAAAGTGGTGACTTTGAGGATACCTATAAGGGGTAATTTGCCCTAAGGGTCACTAAATCCGCAAAAGTGCACTCAAATAAGTGCACTTTTGCGGATTTAGTGACCCTTAGGTTAGGCACCTGGAACAATCATGAATCAAACTTCGGCATCGCGGTGTGCCGCCCACTTAAGGGCATCGCGAACCGCGCCTATGGAGAGCTGATCTTGGCTTTCTCGACGGGTAACCATAAAGATTTTCCGAAAATGTTCCTGGGTAGTCTGCAATACTTTCACGCCATAAAGGCCGCCGGAACTTTGCACAATAAATTGAGGCACAATTGCCGCCGCGTACCCAGCTCGTACCAGATGAAGATGGGTGATGACGTCGTCAATATCGAAATCGACACGCGGTTCAAACCCGGAGGCTCGGCAAAGGTTGATAGCCCACTGTCTGCTGGTGTTGCCGGTATTTTCAAAAACCCAGCGTAGATTTTGGGCCTCGGTGAGCTCTTCGGCATCTGTTGCTTGGGGCGCAATGATGTTTAGACGGTCTTCGGTGAGCAATTCGTAAGAGAGTTCTGGAATCTCTGGAATAAAGTGGTTGGGATACGTCTCGGCGATAGTGAGGTCGAATTGCCTACTCTTGGTCAGATTGAGACCAATTTCGGGTTCTATCTGCATCGCGTGGAGCTGAACCGCTGGGTGGTTTTTCTGCAGATATTCAAGGGCTGCAGGTAAAAGAGCGAGGGACGCCGATTGAAAAATAGCGATGCGCACTGTTCCTCGAGCTTCTCCGGTGAGGCTCTCCACCCGTGTTTTCATTGAGTCAAACTCTTCTAGAACTCTGCGCGCGCCTTCAACTAGCACCAACCCTGCGGTGGTGAGCTGAACGCCTCGTCCAACTTTCTGGATCAGCGCGGTACCGGCTTCTTTCTCCAGTACAGAAATTTGCTGGGAGATAGCAGAGGATGTGAGGTGCAGTGTTTTTGCTGCTGCGGTGAGGGTTCCGCGTTCATGAATTTCAAGCAGCATGCGTAGGCGGCGAATGTCATACATGGCATCTCCTGAGACAAACAAACCATTAACTATTTCTTAACTGTATCAGTGAATAAGATTCATTTTTTCTAATACTGTGTTTGCGGTCATAGCGTGTTCCAATAGAGAGAGCATCAACGCCGCTTACGGGCGGCACCCTAGAATCGTTGGGAGATTCCGTGGAATACACTTTCACCTCTGATCACTACCAGCAGCTTGCTGAGCGTGCACAGAAACTCGTTCAAGAATGGCTTAAAGAAGCGCAGAACGTACCTTCCGATCAGGCAGCGGAAATGCTGGCTGGCGTACTCAAAGACCCTAACGGCCTGGACTTCACCGTAGGCTTCGTGGACACCGTCGTCCGCCCTGAAGACGCTTCGGTCGCCGGTACTAACCTTTCTAAGATTTCCTCCCTCGCCCCTGCCTTCCTTCCCTGGTACATGAAGGCTGCCGTTCAGGCTGGTGGCGCGATTGCTGGCAAGGCATCTTGGCCTACCGTTCCCGTTGCACGTAAGGTGCTGCGTGAGATGGTCAGCCACCTCATTATCGACGCACGAGATGAAAAGCTGGGCCCCGCTATCAAGCACCTCACTGAGGGCGGCAATAAACTGAATATCAACCTGTTGGGTGAGGCAGTTCTGGGCGATAAGGAAGCGGAGCGCCGCCTGAGCGAAACCAAGCGTTTGCTCTCCCGCGACGACGTCGATTACGTTTCCATCAAGGTCTCGGCAGTTTCTGGCCCCCATTCGCACTGGGCGTTTGATGAGGTTGTAGAAGAAGCTGTCCGCCGTCTGACTCCGCTCTATGAGCTGGCAGCTAACTCTCCCAAGAAGAAGTTCATTAACTTGGACATGGAAGAGTACAAAGACCTCGACATGACCATCGCAGTTTTCACCAAGATTCTCGACCAGGAGCACCTGCGCGATCTTGAAGCAGGTATCGTACTGCAGGCTTACCTGCCCGATACCTTGGCGGCTATGCAGCACTTGCAGGAATGGGCTGCCAAGCGTGTTGAAAACGGCGGTTCTCGCGTGAAAGTTCGCCTGGTAAAGGGCGCTAACCTGTCGATGGAAATCGTTGAAGCTGTTGTTCACGGCTGGGACGTGACTACATGGGATTCCAAGCAGCTCACCGACACCAACTACAAGCGCGTACTCGATTACGCTTTGCACCCAGAGCGCACCAAGAATATTCGCTTGGGCGTTGCAGGTCAGAACATCTTTGATATCGCTTTCGCTCTTCTGTTGGCAGAAGATCGTGGCGTGGAAAATGACGTTGAGTTCGAAATGCTCATCGGCATGGCTGATCAGTTGGGCGAGGTTATCCGACGCCGCGTGGGGCACATTTTGCTCTACACCCCGGTTGTTCGCCCTGAAGAATTCGACGTCGCAATTTCTTACCTGGTACGCCGTCTGGAGGAAAACGCTTCGTCTGAGAACTTCATGAGTGCCGTCTTCGATCTGCACCAGAGCGATGAGTTGTTCCAGCGCGAGCAGGCTCGCTTCATGCGTTCGCTCAATTCTGTAACCGATGAGGTTCCCGGCCCTAAGCGTACTCAGAATCGTTTGGAAGAAACCGCTCAGACTGTGTTCCGCCCTCGTTTTGGGTTTGAAAATGCTCCCGATACCGATTCTTCACTGGAGCAAAACCGCGTGTGGGGTCGTGACATTCTTGAACGTTCCAAGACAACTGAAATTGGTCTTCAGGCACTTAAAGATAACGAGCTTTCTTCAGCCGCTCAGGTGGATGAACTGATTGATTCTGTTATCAATGCCTCTAAGCCTTGGGGCGAGAAGTCAGGTGCTGAGCGCGCTGAGGTTCTTCGCAATGTGGGTGTTCAGATTGGTCTGAATCGAGATAAGTTCCTGGAGGTAATGGCTGCTGAAGCCGGTAAGACCCTTGACCAGGGCGACACCGAAGTTTCCGAGGCAATTGACTTTGCTAACTACTATGCTCTACTTGCTGAAAGACAGGAGAAGATGGACGGCGCTTCGCCGGTTCCAGTCAATCTCACCTTGGTAATCCCTCCGTGGAACTTCCCCACCGCTATTCCTACTGGTGGTGTTCTGGCTGCACTTGCTGCAGGTTCGGGCGTTATCTTCAAACCTGCGACTCTCACCGCCCGCACTGGTGCGCTCATCGCAGAGATTCTCTGGGAAGCTGGAGTACCCCGCGAGTTGATGCGCCTCATTAAGGTGACTGATAAGGAAGCTGGAAAGAAGCTCATTTCCTCACCTGCTGTGGACCGTTTGATTCTTACCGGTGGTTATGAAACCGCTGAAACCTTCCGTTCATGGCGTAAGGATCTGCCCCTGTTCGGTGAGACCTCTGGAAAGAACTCTATTATTGTGACGCCGAATGCGGATCTTGATCTTGCAGTCAAAGACGTCGTACAGTCGGCATTTGGCCATGCAGGTCAGAAGTGCTCGGCTGCTTCAACCGTCATTCTGGTTGGTAGCGTTGCTACCTCCAAGCGTTTCCACCATCAGTTGGTAGATGCGGTGCAGTCTTTGCATGTGGCTTACCCCCAGGATATTGAGTCTGAGATGGGCCCCGTCATTGCACCTGCTGAAGGCAAGTTGCTTTCCGGTTTGACCGAACTGGGAGAGGGGGAGCACTGGGTTATTGAGCCCAAGAAGTTGGATGAATCCGGTCGTTTGTGGTCGCCCGGTGTTCGTGCCGGCGTCAAACCTAACTCTGAGTATCACTTGACCGAGTACTTTGGTCCTATTCTTGGCGTCATGACAGCTAAGACTTTGGAAGAAGCAATTGAGCTACAGAATGCAACTGACTATGGTTTGACTGCCGGTTTGCATTCGCTCGATTCCGGCGAACTTAAGTTGTGGCTTTCCAAGGTTCAGGCGGGCAATCTCTACGTCAACCGCGGTATTACCGGTGCTATCGTGCAGCGTCAGCCCTTCGGTGGTTGGAAGAAGTCAACCGTTGGATCCGGTACCAAAGCGGGTGGCCCTAACTACCTCACCGCTTTGACCGACTGGGAGTCCAAGGAATCGCAAAGCACCGCTTCACCTACCTCGGTGGCAGTTCGCGAAGTAATCGGTGCGGTGCGCGAACCTTCCTCGGTCGATCAGAGCGAGCTTGAGTTCTTGCTGCGCTCGGCGTCCTCTGACTCCCTCGCATGGAATTCTGAGTTTGGTATTGGTCATGACCCCAGCCAGCTCGGTGTTGAGCGCAATATTTTGCGCTATGTGCCCCAGGCAGTTCAGGTTCGTGCAGATTCAGATGCAAGCACTCACTCCGTTGTACGTGTTCTGCTAGCTGGTTTGGCCGCAGGTGCACCGGTTTACCTCTCCACTGCAAAGCCGCTTCCCGTGGCTGCGAGCGGTGCACTAGAGAACCACGGTGTGAAAATCACTGTGGAATCAGATGCTGAATATCGCCAGTGGCTCAGTAAACAAGCTCAGCGTGATGTGCGCGAATTCGAGGGTGGCCCTTTGGAAGGTTCTCGTATTCGCCTGGTAGGTTCGGACGCCGTTGGCATCTTCGAAGCCCTCGGTGGGCGTCCTGACATTGCCGTCTACACCCAGCCTGTCACTGAAGCTGGCATGATCGAAATGCTCCCGTTCCTCAAGGAACAGGCTGTTTCGATTACCGCTCACCGCTTCGGCAACCCTAACCGCTTCTCCGAAGGCGTTATCTAAGGGTAAGAGCTGAGTAAATGAAGGAGGTAACCTCGCCGGGGGTTACCTCCTTACCTTAAACATCTCGTGCACTTTGAATCGTGAAGTGCACGAGGCACCGGCAAATATGAGATACTAAATGTGAGCGCAATCGCTATTGAGCGTTTGCCTCTTTGCACGCAGGATTCACTCCATAGCATCGTGCGCTCGGCCGCTTATGAAGAGGGCTACCGCACGCATTTGAAAGGAAAGCCATTATGAGCGAAGTACCCGCAAATCTTTCTTACACTGCTGAACACGAATGGGTTACCAGCCTCACCGACGAGGGTACCGTTCGTATCGGTATTACCGACCACGCACAGGATTCCTTGGGCGACGTCGTTTATGTTGATCTTCCTGAGGTTGGCGACTCCCTCGAAGCTAACGAAAGCTTCGGTGAGGTTGAGTCCACTAAGTCTGTTTCAGATCTTTTTGCACCCATCAATGGTGAGGTTGTAAAGATTAACGAGGCCTTGGAAGACGACGCAGCACTGGTTAACTCTGATCCTTATGGCGAGGGCTGGCTCATCGAGGTTAAGCCTGCAGATGAGGCAGAACTTGAAGGTCTTTTGGATGCAGAGGGTTACAAAGCTGAAATCGGCTAATCCCGTAGATCTGTAATTACCGGCTACTCTTTGAAGCAGCCGGTAATTTTTTTGCTTAAATCTGAATAATTCTATGCAAGATTGAGGCTTACTGGCTAAGATTGGACGAGAGCTTCAATGTTTACCGATTCGTGACCATTGAAAATCCCTAAAATCCTGCCGCATCCTGGCTTTTTGCCTTATGAGGGTGCGTTATTTCATTGAGGAAGTATAGATGCCCAATAACGAGGCTCACCCCCAAACATCTGCTCTGACTGCTCTTGCTGCGAATGCGCAGCTTGGCGGGCAGCCTGCCTACGCACCTACCCAGGAGGAGCTAGCCGCTATTGCGACTCTTCCCGAGGGGTCAGCTTTGCTGATTGGTACGAACGGTGAACTTCGCGGTGCACGTTTCTTGCTGAATATTGAAACGGATGAGACCGGCGCCGTCAAGCCTATCGTAGCTGGTCGTAGCCCCAACTCAGACGTTTACCTGAACGACGTCACTGTATCTCGCCAGCACGCAGCTTTCTTGCCCAACGCCGGTACTTTTGAATTGATTGATAATAATTCTCTGAACGGTACTTATGTGAATGGTGACCGTGTAGATAACGCATATCTGCAGAACGGATCGCAAATTAACATCGGTAAGTTCCACTTCTCGTTCTTCTTGGGCACCGGCAAATAATGTCTGAATTCTCAGAAACTCAGCAAGAAAAAGAGGGGACTGAGGAATCTCAGATTAAAGCGGCTAAGGACAAAACCATTGGGCAAGTTCTCAGTGCTTTAGATGTCGATTTTCCCGGCATTAGCGCTTCCAAGATTCGTTTCTTGGAGGACCGAGGATTGGTACACCCGCAGCGTACAAATACCGGTTACCGCAAGTATTCTGCTGCAGACGTTGAGCAGCTCCGGCTGATTCTTCTACTGCAACGGGATCGGTACCTGCCACTAAAAGTTATCAAAGAGCTGGTGGAATCCAACACTTTGCATGAAGTTGCAGTGGGGCCTGAGCCGGCGTCTACGTCGCCATCTGAGACTGCTCCGTCTCAGGAATCAGCTGAGTCTCAGCCTGCCCTGTCTGATTCTCCGCTGGCAAGCATCAAAGACAGCGGTGCCACCTATACTTTGCGTGAGCTCTCTGCAGCTGCTGAGGTAGATATGCCTCTATTGAGGGAACTGATTAACTTTGGGCTGATTCGGGAAAATAACGGTGTCTACGACGACTACGACGTCGTGGTCACCCGTGTTTGTTCCGAGCTGACCTCCCACGGTATCCAGCCTCGTCATCTGCGCCAGTTTAGAGCGGCTGCAGAGCGAGAAGTCGGTTTGGTTGAGACCGCTGTAGCTCCGCTGGCTTCGAGAAAAGACGAAGATTCCCAGGCGAAAGCGGCAGCCCGCGCGTCGGAAATCGCCCAGCTATGCTTGCGGCTTCACATGGCACTGGTTGCATCGTCAATGCCCAGCTTCTAAACCTGCAATTTCTTTTAAAACCACTCCTGCGCGTGTTAAGCTAAGGAGTCCTGAATGCGGCAGAGATGCCGCATTCAGAATTTAAAAACAGCAATATTCCATCAGGTGCACCCCGGATTAACCGAGGATTGCGTTGCCGTGGCGGTATTATTGCTAGAGTCCCTGTTTACACTACGGTTAGGATCACCACATGGTAGCTAACGAGAACGCCGGCTCTGCACGCTCGGCCTCATCGGTTCGTCCATTGAACTCCGCTACCGGTTTCGCCGCAGTGCCGATGGATCAGCCTCTTTTGGGTTTTGATGCCGTGATGCCTACCGAACCTCCTCAGGGAGAGCAGGGCGTCCTCTTTACCGATTCGCTGTCTTTGGTGGATGAAAATCTTGGTTATCGAGGTCCCACCGCATGCAAGGCTGCCGGTATTACTTACCGTCAGCTTGATTATTGGGCTCGTACCAAGCTGGTTACTCCCACGGTGCGTTCTGCATCGGGTTCGGGTTCTCAGCGTCTTTATTCTTTCCGCGACGTTCTCGTGTTGAAAATTGTGAAGCGCTTACTCGATACCGGCGTGTCTTTGCAGCAAATCCGCACCTCGGTGGAGCATCTGCGCACTCGCGGGGTAGAAGATCTTTCGGGTATTACCTTGATGAGCGATGGCATATCAGTCTACGAATGCACCTCACCCAATGAAGTCATTGATTTGGTGCAGGCTGGTCAGGGTGTATTTGGTATCGCTATCGGCCGCGTCTGGCGCGAACTAGAGACTAACTTGGCAAAGCTGCCGGGCGAGAGTACCCAGAGCTTGGATGAAACTGAAATACAAGATGAGCTGCACGCTCGTCGCGTTCAAAAAGCAGCATATGGCTCTTAAAAATTGAGAAACTTGACAATGAAAAAATGACCCCGATTCCTCGGGGTCATTTTTGTGAGCCTGTTTAGTTCAGCAAGCCTTCGAGAAGGTCAGTCAGCTTCTGAGCAAAGTCTTGCGCTGCGGGCTCAGGCCAGAAATGTACGGGGTAGGCAGAACCCTGAATACGCTGGAAAGACTCGAACTCGGGGAGTGAGGGGATAGCTACCAGCTCGCCAAAGAGGGTAGTCATTTCTTCAATGCGGTAGTTATGCTCGGGGTTGTTATCCTGCACCTTATTGATGACGACGGATGCCGCACCCACCGAATACTCAGAATTTTGTTCGAACCGGGCAATGGCGCGAAGGGTTCGCTCTGTACCTGCAACGGAGAACAGCGATGGCTCTGCAATAGAAATCACGCGGTCAGATGCTGCCCATGCCATAGAGGTGAGCCTGCCAAGAGTGGGCGGGCAGTCAATGAGCACGAGGTCGTAGTCTTCTACTTCACCATCGAGAAGCTGACGGAGACGGGGGAGAGCTTTCTTCAAAGTCAGTGATTCGAGCCCTGTGGTTGCCGCTGAACCGCGCACCACATCTACTGAGCCACAGCGGGATCCAGCAGGATTGGTGAGTTCTTGGTGTTCATCAACGCTATCGGTGTCTAGGTCGGGATTCGCGGTTTCGTCTTCGTATTCCACCTCTACAGCGGAAGTGTCTTCGGTAACGTACTCGTAGCCTTCATCCAGCTCGTCGTAGTTAGACTCCCCGTCTTCTTCAGTGCGGGAGTCAGCATCAATCGCTGATCCCTCTGCAGTATCTACCGCATCCTCTGCCGGGTCTTCGGTATCTGGCTCTTCGTCATCCTCAGCGAAGTCTTCCGCCTCATTTTGAAGCTGGCGTTCCATGACTGCTTTTTCTGCTAGAGCATTCCATCCGGAGGGGACTATTTCTTCAGAGAGAGTAAATTTCTTGGGACGGGAAAGCATGGTGCCGACGTCGGTTCCGCCGTCTTCGACAGCCAGGCCGGTGCTGGCGTCACCGTGGGGGTCCATATCGACCACTAGAACACGCATGTCTGCGGCAAGGGCTGCTGAAGCTAGTCCTAGAGTGACCGATGTTTTGCCTACGCCCCCTTTGAGGCTGCTGATACTCACCAAAAGAGGCATGAAATTGGTCCCCCAATAAATCGTGTGCGAATGCTCGACGTAAACCGAAAAAGCTTTAAGTAATGCTATCGAATCTCGTCGTAACTCTTAGGCAACCTTAGTCCCCAATTCAGTGATAATTTCTCCAGATTTTTCCGGAACTATTCAAATCAAAAGCTGATTGAAGATAAATATTTCCACTTTATGAACTATTGAGTTGACCAATACGTAGATACAAGTACTGATGGTTTACGGTATTAGTAATGCGGCACACTGGCGTGTGTCTTGTCTCTACCAACTTTCTGAGACTGAGAGGAACACATTTCTATGTTTGAAAAAGTTCTTGTAGCAAACCGCGGTGAAATTGCCGTTCGTGCTTACCGAGCTGCCTATGAATTAGGCGCAAAGACTGTCGGCGTCTTCCCTTACGAAGACCGCCATTCGATTCACCGCCAGCAGGCGGACGAAGCTTACCCAATCGGCGAAGAAGGGCACCCCGTTCGCGCCTACCTGGATATTGATGAGATTATCCGCATTGCCAAAGAAGCCGGTGCAGATGCCATTTATCCCGGATATGGATTTCTTTCGGAAAACCCCGATTTAGCCCGTGCAGCGGCTGAAAACAACATCACCTTCATCGGTCCAGCTCCCGAAGTGCTAGAACTAGCAGGCAATAAGGTGGAAGCGCTCAAAGCCGCGCGCCGAGCCGGAATTCCTGTGTTGAATTCTTCGGAACCTTCCACCGACACTGACTACCTGATCGCTGAGGCAGACAAGATCGGTTTCCCCGTCTTCGTTAAGGCTGTTGCCGGTGGTGGCGGTCGCGGTATGCGCCGTGTGGAGACCCGTGAGGCTTTGCCCGATGCACTGGCTGCTGCCATGCGTGAGGCAGACACAGCTTTTGGCGACGCTACCGTCTTCTTGGAACAAGCTGTACTGCGCCCTCGCCATATTGAGGTGCAGATTCTGGCGGATAACGAAGGCAACATCGTGCACCTCTTTGAACGCGATTGTTCGCTGCAGCGCCGCCACCAGAAAGTTGTGGAAATTGCACCAGCGCCGAACCTTGACGAAGAAATCCGTCAGGCGCTCTTCCGCGATGCGGTTAAATTCGCCAAAGAACTGGGTTACCAGAACGCCGGCACCGTGGAATTCTTGGTTGATACCGCCGGTGAACGCGCTGGTCAGCACGTCTTTATTGAGATGAACCCGCGCGTGCAGGTGGAACATACCGTCACCGAAGAAGTCACCGACGTCGATATTGTGCAGTCGCAGATGCGCATTGCGGCAGGCGAAACCCTCGAAGATTTGGGCATCCGCCAAGACGAACTCCATGTGCGCGGTGCCGCTCTTCAATGTCGTATTACCACCGAAGATCCTGCCAACGGCTTCCGCCCCGACGTCGGCAAGGTAACCTACTACCGCTCCGCCGGTGGCTCTGGCATTCGTTTGGACGGTGGCACCGTCTACACCGGTGCTCAGATTTCCCCGCACTTTGACTCCATGCTGGTGAAGCTTACCTGCCGCGGTCGTACCTTCCCCGCAGCGGTGCAGCGTGCCCAGCGGGCGTTGGCGGAATTCCGTATACGCGGCGTCGCAACTAATATTCCGTTCCTGCAGGCTGTGTTGGAAGACCCCACATTCCGTTCGGGCGATGTTTCCACGCCGTTCATTGACGAACACCCTGAGCTGGTCAACAAAAAGCCGCTGGGGGATAAAGGCACAAAGGCACTACAGTACCTTGCTAACGTAACGGTGAATCAGCCGAACGGTCCTCGGATTGAAGGACCTGACCCCCGTCAAAAGCTCCCTCGTTACCCTGGGGATAAGGTAGAAGAACCCTTCCGCACCCCCTTCGATTCATCTAACCATGAGCCTCCTGCCGGTTGGCGCAAGAAGCTACAGGAGCTGGGTCCCGAGGGATTCGCCAAGGCTTTGCGCGAATACAAGCCTGTGGCAGTCACCGATACGACGTTCCGCGATGCTCACCAATCGCTTCTTGCAACGCGCGTCCGTACTCGTGATTTGCTGGCGGCAGCTCCTGCAGTGGCTCACGTAACCCCCAATATCTTCTCGATTGAGGCATGGGGCGGTGCAACCTATGATGTGGCTCTGCGCTTCCTCTCCGAAGACCCTTGGGAACGCCTGCGCTATCTACGCGAGGCTATGCCTAACATTCCGATTCAGATGCTTCTGCGCGGTCGCAATACGGTGGGTTATACTCCCTACCCGGTTGAGGTAACCGACGCGTTCGTGAAAGAAGCTGCCGAAACGGGCGTCGATATTTTCCGTATCTTCGATGCGCTCAACGACGTTTCACAGATGACTCCGGCTATTGAGGCTGTTCGTAAGACAGGCACTGCCGTTGCCGAAGTGGCTTTGTGCTACTCGGGTAATCTGCTTGACCCCAACGAGAAGGTCTACACCCTCGATTACTACCTCGATTTGGCTCAGCAAATTGTGGACGCCGGTGCACACATTCTGGCTATCAAGGACATGGCGGGACTTTTGCGCCCCGAAGCAGCTCGCCAGCTGGTGACTGCTCTGCGCGACCGTTTCGACTTGCCGGTTCACCTGCACACCCACGATACTGCCGGGGGACAGGTAGGAACGCTGCTTGCCGCTGTTGAAGCGGGAGTGGACGCCGTCGACGTCGCCACTGCAACCATGGCAGGTACTACCTCGCAGCCTTCGTTCTCCGCATTCGTTGCTGCTATGGATGGCAACGCTCGTGAGCCTGAGATTGATTTGGATGCGGTTCTTTCGCTCGAACCCTATTGGGAAGCAGTGCGTAAGATTTACAAGCCGTTCGAGAACGGCCTGACCTCGCCGACAGGTCGCGTGTACAACCACGAGATTCCCGGCGGACAGCTATCCAACCTGCGTGCGCAGGCAACCGCTTTGGGCTTGGCGGATCGCTTTGAGGCGATTGAGGATATGTACGCCGCCGCTGACCGCATGCTCGGCCATATTGTGAAGGTGACGCCGTCGTCCAAGGTAGTAGGCGACCTCGCTCTGCAACTAGTGGGCATGGGAGTTGACCCTGAAGAATTTGAGAAGAATCCGCAGAGCTTCGATATTCCCGACTCGGTGATTGGCTTCCTCAACGGCGAGCTGGGAACTCCGCCCGCCGGCTGGCCTGAGCCTTTCCGCACAAAGGCGCTGGAGGGCCGTAAGCTGTCCAAGCCGGGTGTGAATGAGCTCTTTGATGAAGACCGCCAGGCTCTCCTGGGCGATTCTGAAACCCGCCGCGCAACCTTAAACCGCTTGTTGTTCCCCGCACCAACCCGCGAGTTTGAGTCGGTTCGTGAAGAATTCGGCGATGTCTCGATTCTGCACACCCGCGACTTCCTCTACGGCATGATGGAAAACCGTGAACACGTGATTTCCCTCGGTAGGGGTGTGCGTTTGATTGCCACCCTGCAGGCGATTTCCGAGCCTGACTCTAAGGGTATTCGTCACGTGATTTGCACCCTGAACGGGCAGTCACGCACCGTGGAAGTTCGCGATAACTCGGTTGAATCAAATGTGAAGGAAGCAGAAAAAGCAGATCCTTCAAATAAGGGTCATATCTCAGCTCCATTTGCAGGAGGCGTGACCGTTACCGCTAAGGTCGGCGATAAGATTTCTGCTGGTGACCAGGTAGCAACCATCGAAGCGATGAAGATGGAAGCCTCAATCACCTCGCCGATTGGCGGCACCGTTGAACGCGTGGTGTTTGACGACGTCGCTCAGGTACAGGGCGGAGATCTGCTGCTGGTGCTGAAGACGGACTAGGGAGCTTATTCATAAGGTTCTTTTGATGCCGAACAAGCACAGCAACGGTGAACTAACCTTCTCGCCTGGCTCGCTGGCGCTCGCAAAGGCGATTCATGCCAGACCCAGCCAGTTCACCTTACTGCTGTGCTTGTTCGGCATTCCCATCCTATGAAATAAGCAGTTTGTACCAGATAGCAGACTAAGTACCAGATATTGCACGAGGTACCAGAAATTTTCCCAGTACAGTGTGGGCTATCTGGTACAAATGCTTTCTGCTCAAGCGGGCAGTTAGGGATGCTCCGGCTTGAATACACGAAAAGCGTTGAATGCTCACCAATTCCGTTGGGCAATCAACGCTTTTTGTGTACTCAAATTACAGGACGTCGCTGGGATAAGTTCAGGTTTTAGTAGCTGGCTGGATGCTGCATCATCAAGCTAAATAACAGACTCATTATGTAATCGAGGCCTGATTATTTATTAACCATTCAAACCATCGACGAGGAAATATACTCCCCCTGCTATTGCAGCAACGATGGGTGCAAGTAAGAGAGCTCGATGCTTAGAGGTACCCCATCTAATGTTGAAAAGTGAGAGTACTAAGAGCTCTATATGAGGACGGTTTTCTGGGGGAGTTATCTTAACGCTTTTCCAGTTCACATGCTGATAGGTCAATAGAACAGAGCCTACGAATATGGCAAATAAACCCAGCAAAATAAGAGCCCAGCCTGTATCTGTATTTGAAAAAATCTCTGACTCCTCTGGCTTAGGAAACCATAACCCGTTGGCGATGATACCTATTCTTCTCCATAATCAAGCAGTCCTGCAATAAGTTGTTGACCAAACCCTTCCTTCGACTCCCCGTTGATGGTGACAATAACTCACGACGCCGAAGATGGAGTAACCCGTCTCGGGTTCAACAGGGATAACAGGGTACTTGGAGTTTTCCGGTAGCAACCAACCGCTGCTGCGCCGATCAACATCTGTCCGTTTAACAGTGAACTCACCATCCAAAGAAGCGACGACGATTTTCCCCGTCTCCGGTGTGATAAAGCGGTCAACGACGATCTCATCCTGGTCATAAATACCCTAGCCCTCCAGCGAGTTCCCATATATATATGTAAGAAGCAGGTATTGGCAGGGTCTTTGACCAGTATTTTATTCAGATCTATCTGGGTATGCTGATAATCCTGAGCAGGGGAAGGAAACTGAGAAAACCATACCCCTGTATAGAACAGAGTTCTGACAAGATAAGGACTCATCATGAGGAATTGGTGAGTCCACTAGTAGCATGTGTGAATCCTGCTCACCACGTACGGGTAGCGACGATAAGAGCTAAGAGACATCACCCCTACCCGCCGGACCTCTTATCACTCTTTAACGAAAGGCGGGAGAGGAACAGAACTGCTCAACTCTCCCACAATTCCTCACACTCACAACGACCCATGGCAGAGCCATATCGTCTGCCACATCATCCTTCCTAAAAAGTATTACTCCACCCATTACTCTTCGTCGCAGTAGCAACTGCACCAGAGGCAGAAGTCACAGTCGCTGACTGCTCATAATGATAAATCCGCGAGGGCAACGTTGTCCCTGTTTGACAGGAGGAGACAAACTTAAAATTCGAACTCGTAGGCTGAGTCCACGACGTACCCGAAACCGTAATAGGACACGTATAAGTTGAAGTGTATTCACGGAAAACCACCCCGTTATAGGTCGTGGTTTTACCGCTAGCTACTGGAACACTCCAACACGTGGAAGTGTTAGCGACTCGGGTGAACGTGGTTCCAGACTGCACTGGTAACCAGTAGGAGCCTTTAAGATTGGTTACTTTAGATGTGCTTTTAAGATTGTTAACAGTCAGGTAGGAGTTTTGAGTGCTTAGCTGGCTGATTTGAACCTGCACCTTACCGGCACATGAGTAAGGGGTGACGGTTTGCCCTGAGGCGACTGCCCAAGCGAAATAAGTAGAAGATGCAATCGCAACCGTAGCTGAAGCAGAATAAGCCGGTGTGGTCACCGAGGCGATGATAACCGGTGCAGCCCAGGCTGCGCCTTGAGTGAGGCTTCGTCGACTGATTTGGGGGTTATTAGTCATGACCTATTCGTTTCGTTTTTTTCCGTATACTTGTTTTCTTTCATCTCATCGTACCCACAAAATCGCTGCCCCTGCATGATAGGCGACACTATTAAGCTCTGAAGGCGCTATGCGTACAAAGATATTCCCTGGGGTTTTACCTGAAAAACAGGAGGGTAGACGTCCAGAGCTACTTTTAAGAACTATTAGGAATTCACACGCGTTAAAGTTTAACCGGAGTAGACATTTCCCTAATTTCATCAGATATGGGTGACGGCGAGTAGCTTAAGAGGCGTCGCCGGTATAGGGGCAGGTTTTAGCTTCTAGAGTATATGGAGGCTTATTCATAAGGGGTCCAAAGCCGCAAAGAAAATCAGCGCCCGCACCAGAAGAAAACACCCGCAAATAAACACCGAGCGGCCGACGGAAGCCCGTATGTAAAACCCGCCAGGTCTTCACCTGCGCAATCGTCCATTCAACCACCGAACGTAACCGATTAATCCTCCGATTATTCTCCTTCACCCTAGCCCTCATCCTTGCACCCGCTTTTCGTTTAGTCGGTGTGAGCAACCCCAGCCCGATGTACCCCTTATCTGCCAAAGTGGACTCATCCAAGAACCTCCCTAGCTGGTGAAAGCGAAAAGCATAAACATCATGCCTAGCCCCCGGCACCGGGTCGGTAATGGCTAGCAATCTCCCGTCTAAGGTACAGATGACTTGGTGATTGAAACCGGTTCTTCTGTGCTTACCTGAAAACAGTATTTGCCCTTGTGAAGACCAGTTCCAGATGGGAATTAACGTGCCGTCTATTACGAGTGAGCCAGGGACATTCTTGAGTGATTCAAGCTCGGGAACCTTCAACTCAGTCAGCTTCAATAAGGCACTTTCGATGCGGTTGATGATTCTAGAAACGGTGGCTTGCGAGAGATCAAAGATATCAGCTAAGAGGTCTTCGGTGATGTTGTGGCGTAGATAGATGAGGGTAATTTTCAGGGCTTGTGTCAGGCTGGTTTTGCGAGGTCTGGTGCCTGGTTGATTCCAGATAAGGTTCTTGTTCAGGGCTGTGGCGAGTGTGGCGAATTGTGTGCTAGTGAGCCCAGTTGTACGCTTGTTGTGCAACGGTTCTTCCGGTTTGGGTTGAGGTTATTTGTGATGATTTAACGCTCATTTTTGCCTTCGGTGGGACCGTTGTCTAGTTGGTGGCGGGTTCCTGGTTTTTACCCCTTATGAATAAGCCTCGGTGCAGGTTAGCTATATCGGTTGATTCTCAGCTTGAGCAGTTACTTCTATTGTCCGACTTAGGTGGTGTTGATGTTAACGGCGGTCATCTTGGACGCGCTGGCATTCATCATAAATTTCTGGCGACCATCTGCTTGCTGAGTTCAAAGAACTTTTAATAGGCCAATAGTATCAGTATCCTTCGGGGTAAATCTCTGCATGAAATCATCTGTATTACCTTTGAACGTCCTAGCTGGTAAAGGGAGCCCGATATGAGAACCTCCCACTCACTAGAATCAATGAATGACGTGTAATACGATAATTACATGACAGTAGAAACAAAACCCCGTAAGGGATTTACCTTCCGCCCCTCAAATGACGTTCGGGAACGCCTGGAAGAGCTCTCCCGACAAACCAATCGACCTGTATCTTTTTATATCAATACCCTCTTGGAAGAGCATCTAGCAGAGATGGAGCACGCCTTTGCTCTCAAAGCTGATGCTGAAGCGGCACGATCAGGCAAAATCAAGACGTATAACCTGGCAGAGGCACGGGCAGAACTAGGACTATGAGTGGTACTTGGTCCTTAGAACTGACCCCCAGAGTTCTTAAGCAATTAAAGAAGCTAGATAAACCGGTTGCTCACCGGGTATTAGATGAGTTGGAAAAGCTAGTCGTTTCTGAGTATCCGCAGAGCCACTGTAAGGCGTTGACTGGTAACTATTCAGGGTTGTGGCGTTATCGCGTAGGGTCATATCGGGTCATTTTAGATATTGATCAGGGGAAATTGGTGTTGCTGGCTCTAGAGGTCGGGCATCGATCTACTATCTATCGCTAGAAAGAGCGGCAATAACAACTTAGCCATAGCTCACTGCCGTCAGTGGGGAGGTGTCGGTGTGAACATCGAAGAACGCCACCTGGATGCCTTCAATCTGACTTGTACGGTAGGGTCCAAACTAGCAAGTCATAGAAGAGTAATCCTTAGTTGAGGCACCACTATGACGTCAGCACAGCGTGAATATCCCCATGCGCACGTGCACCTTCATCTTTTCGAGTGCTAGATGACTGCACCGTGAAACCTGCCTCCTGTAGTCGGGTACGTATGAAATCTATGGGATAAAACCAGCCTTGGGCTATCGCGTGATTAAAAGGCAGGATGTCATCACCAGTAAAGAACCCCATCAGCAGGCTCCCGTCAGGGGAGAGAGCCTTTGCGATGAAAGATAATTCCTCATCCAGATGCTCTGGGGCAGTGTGAATAAGCGAGTACCAGGTGAGGATTCCATTAAAGTGTGCCGGAGGTAAGTCGCGTGCTGTCCCGCTGTGAAAGTTCAAATGGGAGAATCTGCTAGTGGGAATATCTACGAATTCATGGCGAGGGTCGTACCCCACTACAGATGCACCTGTTTCGTGGAGAAATTGTGTCCAGTGCCCCGGTCCACATCCCAAGTCGCAGATGCTTCCGTGAATATTGGTGGCCCACTGTTTGATTCTGTCCTGGTCAATCGGTGAGGTGGAATTGATGTCGCCTAGTGCGTTTGTGTAGGCGGTGGCTCGTTGGTTGTAAGCTTCGGTGGTTCTTTCTAGAGGGGTGGTTCGGTGGTGCATAGAAGTCACTCTATTTCATCCCTCGGGTTTGTGGGTCTTTCATAGTGTAAAACGCTAGGTAAGGTGCTAGGACTTTTGTGGGGAGGGTGTTCTCACTCCCGCGTAGATACCTCCAAGAATTGCTAAACACCCCAGAACCTGCACAAACGAGAGCACCTCACCGGCTAATACCGTGCCTAAAACAAGCCCAGTCAACGGATTCAATAACCCGATAATGCTGACAGTGCTGGCAGGTAGTCGTGTGACTCCGGTAAACCAGCAGATATAAGCGAGAATACTGGCGAAGAAGACGATATAAGCAAAAGCCGCCGTAGTACTCATGGATGGGGCAGGCATTATTCCCTCTGCCAGTAATGCGATGGGCGTGGTGATCATCCCGCCGAGGGTGAGTTGCCATGCGGTGAAAGTGGTGGCGTTCACCGGTGGTTTCCATCGACGAGTGAGGACGAATCCTAAGGCGGAGGAGATCATGCCGGCACCAGCGGCAAGAAGACCGGTGGGATCTAGGTGCCCTGTTGTTCCACCTAGCAGGGTGAATACGCCGAGTAGTCCGAGGAATCCTCCGCTGAGGGTTCGGGGTGTTATTTTTTCGTTCAGGAGTAGGTGGGCCATGGTTATGGTGGCTATGGGGGACAGTGCCATGATCATGGAGGCGATGCTGCTGGGTAGTTTGCTTCCGGAGATGTAGACCAGGATGAAGAAGCCTGAGATGGTGAGAGTGCTGATGATAAGTGTTCTAATCCACCATATGCCGTGGGGGAGTTTTCTGGTGATGGCTAGGAGGATGAGGCCTGCGGGGAGGGCTCGGATGGTTGCTGCTGTGAGTGGGTATTCTGGTGGGAGGAAGTTGCGGGTGAGGTAGTAGGTTGAGCCCCATATGATGGGGGCGATTGCTGTTGTGAGTGGTATCCGCCAAGAATTAGCTTCCATGGAAGTTAAAATTACTTCCTAGGAAGCTATCTGTCAAAGAAAGACCCTATGGATCACGTCGATAAAATACAAGCCCAATGGGCCAAAGAGCTCCCCGATGTTGACTTGTCAGCGCAAAGCATCATTGCCCGGCTGCATCGTTTGGCCAATCATCTCACCGCTGAAGTTACTGCTGTCTATGCCGAGTATGGGCTCAGTGAAGGTGAGTTCGATATCCTCTGCGCTATCCGCCGCGAGGGGAAGCCCTATGAGATTCGTCCAGCAGATATAGCCAAAACCACGATGGTCACCACCGGTGGCACCAGTAAGCGCCTGGATAAATTGGAGAAAACAGGGTTGATTGAGCGGGTGCCTCATAGGGGTGGGGATGGGCGTTCTAAATTGGTGCGGCTAACACCTGCTGGGATAGAGCTGATTGAGGATGCTTTTTGGGCGCATTTGGAGAATGAGCGCAGACTGGTGGAGTCCTTAGGTGCGCGGGATCAGGGTGAGTTGGAGCGTATTTTGAGGCTGTGGCTGGTTACTTTTGAGGATGAGTAAGGTTCAAATCGTGCTGGACGGAAGTGGAAAAGACGGCAAGTACGCAGGGAGAAGGTTTTGATATGAAATCACATCAAAGTGCCTCGTTCCCTGGCGAAAGGCAAAGAAGGAAGGTGCATGTCATAGTTCGTGAAAGAACTGCCCCCGCCAGAGGCTTGGGTGTCATTTCCAGAAATATCACTGTATTGCCTTTAGTCATGTCTCTGATGGAAGGTAAGTTCGAAGAGTATCAAAATAGTTATTTACCCCTCAGGAAATCTTATGAAACATGCACTGAAAGCTGTCTCCGCAGTTGCTCTTCTTGCCCTGTTCACCGGATGCGGTAGTAGTAATCAAGAAAAAACGGACTTGCAAGATACTCAACCGACGAACAGTGCAGTATCGGCTTCTGCTACTGCCTCACCTACGCAATCCGCATCATCACAGGCAACACCTTCACCGTCTTCAACCGCGAGTCCATCTGCTACTGTGCCCTCTCCAATTCCGGAAAACTCCCCTCAAGGTGAATCGCAGCCTTCTGTAACACCAGCGCAGACCGCTGAGCCTTCAGTGCAACCTACTGAGCCAGTAGCTAATCCTTCTTGGTGTAATCCTCAAGGTGGTCCAGGGGTAGAAACGATTGAAACTTGCCCTCCCATACCCACCTACCCCATCGTGGTTCATAATGAGCAAGAAGCTGCTGAATATCTTTTGGAACAAAAATTCCAAAACCATCCAGATATTACAGCCGCTGTCACCCAAGTTCTTCGAGATAGTCAGGGAATGCCTGAGCAGTATGTAGTAGTAGCTCGGTCAAACTCTATACGTCAGGGTGGAGGGTCTGGAACTCTAGGGACTTTCTTGGTAACCCCTGAAGGTAGTTGGGGTGAAACTGATCCCTCGATGATTCCCCCTAACGGATAGTGGGCTGTTCCTTAGCTGTTTTGTGTATCGCTGAAGTTAATAACGCACATACATGTCACGTTGTACTTGAGATGTTCTACGAAGGCATACTCACCAAAGATAGTAAGCGACCCTCTCCTGAAATTTAGGGAGAGGGCCGCTTTTGCTTATTTACTCTCGCACGCTACACCGTCATGGTTACCGTCTAATTTTGGGCGATAAGCCGGTGAGGTTGCGGGGATATCGTAATACCCTGCGTTATTCGCAAATACTGGAGTAGCAGGTGCTTGCTGAACCGGGACCTGCTGGGCTGGTGCCTGTTCAACGGGAGGGGCAACATACGCCGGAGCAGTAGCCTGTTGCACCGGAGCCTGGGTAGGTTCTTCCACTACTGGGGCAGGATCCTGAGTTTTTTCAGGTAGAGTCGCGCCGCAGTTACCGAGAACCTGAATCATCGCGTCCTTTTCAGCTTGCTTGACCCACAGGCGATACTTAGCTTTCACGTCAATCTGTTTGCTGACATAGGTGCACCGGTAATCCTTATTAGACGGGAGCCACGTGGCAGCATCCCCATCGCTCTTTTGCTGATTAGCAGGACCATCAACTGCCAGCAGGTTCACTGGATCATTAGCGAGCTGTTCCCGGTCGGTCGCTGAGAGATCTTGTGCGCCGGTTTGCCATGCATCTGATAAAGCGACCACGTGGTCAATTTGGATGGTGCTGGAGGTGTTTTTTCCTTGCTGAAAGTCGATGGTGGTTGCGGTGTACGGGTCATCGGGTACTCCAGTCATGACCTTGCAGCCGTGGGTTCCAGGTTTGACGGTGATGCTGGTGAGGTCTCTGCGGAGGATGTCGTTGCGGGTATCGCAGCCGTTGTGGTCTATATCAGCCCAGGCTTGGCCGAATTGTTCGCGTGAGTAACCTGTCTTCGGTGCTCGCCCTTTGACTTCGAGGGTTTCTAAGGTGTCCAGGGCTGTCTGGGCATCGGAGGATTGTGTGGTGTCTGCTCCTGGCACCGTGGCTGTGTTTTTCTCCTGGGACAGTGGT
>NZ_LXTU01000063.1:0-2402 GCF_001683935.1 Rothia sp. ND6WE1A
GGACTGGCCGGCAATGAACCGATCGACGACTTCCTTCTTCACCTCGAAGGAAAAGTGCTGCTTAGTTGGTCTCTCCACAAGACATAGTCTGCCATGCAGCTTGAAACGACGCTCAAATCTCTTTACAGAATAGAGGCCAACTCCTAACCGATGAGCCGCTGCCGCATAGCCCAGCCCTTGCTCAAACAAATCAACGAGCTGCTCGCGCTGAGATTCACTCAAAGAACTTCGTGCTCTCAAAAAAATACTCCCCACTAGTTAGAAACTGATTTCTCAGTCCAACTAATGGGGAGCAGTTCACGCATGTTGCGGGAGCCAGGGGCTTTTTATTTTAACTAGGAAAGTTCGGAAACTTTACCGGTGATGGGGGACCACGAGAGGGTCTTGCCTTTGCTGAATTTGACGGTGACGGTGCCGTCCTTCTGCACAGTTTCATCTGTTACGGGGTAGCCAAACTTTTCGACGGAACCCCAGTTCTTATAAGCGTTATTAATGCCGCCCTTACCCACGAGTGTATGGGTTCCGGTCTGAGCCGACCAGTAGAAAGCTGTTTCTGAACCATCTGATCGGCGGAACGTTTGAGTGGCGCCGCCTTCTGGCATGGCGGACTCATTTGCTACGGGGAACCCATATTTTCCGGTTCCACCTTCGCGAGTAAAGCGGCCACCGATAGCGCCTGGCTCCCATACTTTATATGTGCCGGTATTGGGCGCCCAATAGAATGCAGTAACTCTCCCGGTGGATACATTCTTGAACTTCTGCATAGCTCCGCCTGGAATTGCGGTCTCGTCAAACATGGGGTAGCCAAAACCGTTTTCATAACCGCCCGCGCGGTAAGCTGCGCCTATGCCGCCGCTATAGTTCACTGCATGGGCACCGGTTGCCTCAGTCCAGTAGACGGTCGTGTTGTTACGGAAATTCTGCGCCGCGCCGCCGTCCACGGTGCTGAATTCATTCGTGGTGGGGGCGCCAAGAGTAGAGGCATGACCGTAATAGTAATTGCCGATTGCTCCCACTAATCTGAAGGACGAGCGCTTTTGAACGCCTGCCTCGTTGAGTGATTTTTCCAGAATCCAGGGGAAGTCGTAGGCGTAGTGGTCACCGGCTGTATGGTTCATGTTGGTGTTGTAGAAACCGCTATTGCGGTATACCGAGTTACCGGCATGTGCTGCACCCCAGGCTGACCAATTCGTCGGCCAGGTGACTCCTGCACCATCACCGTAACCTACGTACCAGTCCATAGGCATGCCCTTAAAGTTGCTTGAAGGAGCGGTGAGAATACCATTTGAATTTCCGCCGCCCACCATGATGGAACCGCCTCCCGTGCGCCACGATTCTTGATTGCGCGCATTAAGTTCAAAGGTTTCAATTTCGGCGCCTCCCGAGTAACCGAGCGTCCATACTTTCGAACGATCAACGGCAGTATTGCTAATAAACCAGTTAGCAAATGAACGGAAATAGTTACCGTTTGAATACTGATTTTCCCACCAGGTAATGCCGTCGCCGGATGGATTTTGGTCAGGGGAAATAACGGGAACGAAAAGCATGTTTCGTTCGTTGGCGACTTTAGCCATACCCGTTAGCGCTGGATCGCTGGGGTTGTGTACTTTTGATTGCCATTTTTCCCAGTAGTCGCCGTCCAGGTAGAAGACGACGCCGACGGGCTGGGACCAGTCAATTCCGTTGGCGTACACGTGGTACTGGGAGTTTCCGTAAGGGCGAAACTGCCCGGTTGTTGTATATGCTTCGGCGGGTGTTGCAGAGATGGTTGCTGAGAATGCCGAACCTGCGATGAGTGCGAGAGCTGCGAGGGTTTTGGCAGATTTTTTGGGGGCGCGCGATTTGGGCACACGGGGGAGTGCGAAAGTCATCTTTACCTTCATATGAAATTAGAGGGGGAAGTGTATGAGGCTGAAAGCGGAAAGTTCTCAGCTATTTTTAGAATACTTATTTTTGAGCACCGTTACTGAATTTAACGAGTGTGGTGTAAAGAATATCGTCAAGAGTCATAGAGGCTTATTCAAAAGTAGGAACACACCCACACCCCACCAACTAGACAACGGCCCCACCAGCGGCAAAAATAAGAGGATTAAATCACTACAAATAACCTCAAGCCATACCGGAAGAACCGTTGCTCCACCAGCGTACAACAGGGCTCACACCTCAGCAATTCACCACGCTACTGACAGCCCTCACCTCTCATATCACCTGGGCAAAACCAGGCGGAAGACCACCAGCACTAACCCTGGCCCAGGGTCTTAAAGTCACCCTTTTCTACCACCGACACAACCTCACCGAAGAACTCCTCGCAGAAATCTTCAACACCTCCCAGCCCACCATCTCACGGACCCTCAACACCGTTGAAAAAGCACTTGAGAAAGCCCTCAGGCCGCTAGAACAGT
>NZ_LXTU01000068.1:0-12330 GCF_001683935.1 Rothia sp. ND6WE1A
TGCAAATACTTCAATTTCTTGTTGTAAAAATTTAAAGAGTATCTGAATATATTTAACACGTTCAGGGCTGGCGGAAAATCCAACGATGCTATCGGGAAAGCATGCTTCAAATGTTAATATCCCAGTTTTTGCTATATTAGCAGCGATAGTGATACAAAGAGTGCCCACTGGCCAAATTTTACTTTGTGATAAACCAAATTCCGAATAGGTGGAACTGTAGTTTCTGATAAGACCGTCAGAGTTTGCGATATCTCCGGTTTGAATTAGAGGGTATTTTCCACCCAGAAGTTCGGGTGCATTTCGTGGACGGTGTTTGGAGACCCCTCGATTAAGAGTGCCAAATTCTTCTAATCTTATAAGTGGTAATTCTTTAGGGTTAGTAAATGGATTGCCAAATATTTCAATGAAGACAGATTTTTCGAGCTCACTCAGAAGCTCGCGCTGGCGGGCACGTTTCTGCTCGATGAGGCGTTCTAATCTGAACTTATCCGCAATTCGTTGTTGTTCAGCTAGAGACGGGAGGGGAATTAATGATTCTTTTACAATTCGATCAGAAACTGCGGGGTAACTGGCGCCAGTAGCAAGCTTGACCATTTCTTGAACCAACTGTGGGTTATTTACCCAAGCGAACAGATAGTCATTTCTGATTTTCTGGGTGTCTGCTCGGAGCACTGAGAAGCCCGTAGACCCTATAGCGTTATCTAATTCGGTGGGGACTATAGCTACTGCATTCAGGTTTGGTCGCACGGTTGAAACAAGTACATCTCCAGATTTGAGAAGTTGCCGTGCACGACTTGGAGCTTCATTGACAGAAATCTCTTTTGAACCGGTAATAATCTTTTTTTGATTGTCTACAGCGCTGAGATCTATATAAATAAAGGAGTTGGTAAATTCATTACTGGGATTTACTTTCTCTACCTGTTCACAAACATCCCCAAGCTTCACCGTTCTAGTCTCACTCAACCCCCATCACCTTCTTCAACTGCTCGATGTGCTCGCCGATTTCCTTCTGAGTCTGCTCCAGCTCGGCAATGATTTCTTCGGGGGAGCGGTACTCCACCTCTTCAAACTCAATCTCCTTATAGCGGTTCAAAGAGAGGTCATAACCCTGCTCCCGCATCTCCTCAACAGGAACGGTGAAGGACTGCTCCGTGCGTCCTCGCTCCCGCTCCGCACCAGCACGCTCTTTCCATCGTTTTAAAACATCAGGCAGGTCATTCGCTTCAACTGGGTTACGCTTATCGTCCAAACTGAAACCATCGGCGCGCACGTCATAAAACCACACCTCATCAGTGCCGCCTGAATTAGTTTTCGTAAAGAACAAAATCGCCGTAGACACACCCGCATACGGCTTAAACACACCGCTGGGCAACTTCACCACAGCATCCAGCTTCTGCTCTTCAACAATCGCCTTGCGCAAATCCTTATGCGCCTTCGACGAACCAAACAAAACGCCGTCCGGCACAATCACCGCCGCGCGTCCACCGGGTTTCAGCAGTTTCAAGAACAAAGCCAAAAAGAGCAGCTCAGTCTTCTTGGTCTTCACCGTGCGCAGAAGCTCCTGCGACGTCTGATCATAATCCAAAGACCCCGCAAACGGCGGATTCGCCAAAATCAACGAATACTTCTCCGCATCGCCCGAAGCGCCCTCGCTCAACGAATCGCGATACTCAATCTCCGGGTTCTCAATACCGTGAAGAAGCATGTTCATCGAACCAATACGCAACATGGTCGAATCGAAATCAAAACCGTGGAACATGCCGTCATGGAAATGCCGCTCCACCGTAGAATCAGCAAAAATCTCCGGCTTCTCCTTGAGCAAATACTCAGCAGAAGACACCAAGAAACCAGCGGTACCGCAAGCCGGATCGCAGATAATATCCGAACCCTTAGGGTCCATCATGCGCACCATCAACTCAATAATGTGGCGCGGCGTGCGGAACTGGCCATTCACACCCGCCGAAGCAATCTTCGAAAGCAAGTACTCGTACAAATCACCGTTTGTATCGGCATTCTCCATGGGGATATCGCTGAGCTGATCCACCACCTTAGTCAGCAGCTGCGCCGAAGGAATTGTGAAGCGAGCATCGCGCATATGAAAAGCGTGCGTAGACTCAGCACCACCTACACGGCTGGCGTGCGAGCGCATAAAAGGGAAGACCTCGTTAGAGACCAGCTCAAACATGTTGCCCGGCGCCTCATCTTTGAAGTTCTGCCAGCGCAGATGCTGCTCGTCCGCAGTGAAAATAGGGTTCTTGACCGGCTCACCCAAGAACTCGGCGTCCTGCTCTTTTTCTCTCTGAATGTCATCAAGACGGCGGATGAAAAGCAGGTAGGTAATCTGCTCGATAACCTCCATAGGGTTAGAAATGCCGCCGGACCAGAAGGCATCCCAAATGCGGTCAATCTTATTCTTGATGTCACCAGTAATCATGGGCTGATTATATCGGGAGGGGGAGTGTGGCCGCTTTCTCACGTGCGGAGATTCACCAGATTGCTTGAATATGGCGTTATATTGCGAGTATTGAAGGCCGGTGAATCAGACTAACTGTGAGCTGCAACTGTAACTTCCAGAAGTTACAGTTGCAGAGAATTCTTGAATTCAGAACACATTCTGAATAAGATGAAACTATGACTACTCAAACCGCTGATCGCCGTGTTCAATCCTCCGAACTTAGTCGAAATTCTAAGTCTGTTTTTGCTGCTGCTGAAGAAGCGCCGATAGTAGTTACTCGCAGAGATGGTGAAAACTTGGTGCTTATGAGCGAGCGGGAAGCCACTGAGCATCGCAAAATGTTTGAACTAGCCGCTCAAATAATTGCTGCAACCACTTTCGATACAGGTACCCTCGCTGAACGAATGAGCGATGTCTTTCCCTGGATGCTGGCGCTAACTCCCGAGGCACGTGAAGAATGCGCTGACTCTCTTATCGACTCCGCCCGTGCGTCCTTCTCCACCAACCAACCAACCATGCTCCTCATTGAAGTAACCAGTTGGTTTGAAACAGCTACGGCAAGAGCGGCAGGTCTACATAATATTGATGTAGCTTGGCTTGACGAACCTCTCAGTGTGGATTATCCATAATGGCAAAACAGCTGAAGGTGGAACGACCCCTACGGAAAAATGAATACGAGCTACGGTTCGCCACCACGCAAGCGCGAAAAGGATGGCTTGACCTCAAAGCGACTATCCGCGGTCCTCTAGTGGAAACATGGGAATTTCTGACGAAAACGCCTACTGAAAAGACCTTGAACAACTATCCTCTGCGCGCAGATCTCGGATTCTTGACCTACCAGGGTAAAAAATATGAGCGCTGGCAACATAAACCAACACGTCAAGGAGATGCTCGAATATGGTTCTTTGTTGAGGGTCAAGTGGTGTATTTAGAGAAAGTTTTCACTTCGCATCCCAATCAGACCAAATGAATTAAGTTGCGTTGCCTCATTACTCCCTCACCCTAGATTTCTAAAGTCAATGACCGGCTCCGCTCGTTTTGACCACGTATACCTGGTCAAAACGAGCTACGCCGGTCACTCGCTCAGGAAAGTAGGCAGAGTCCTACATTTCCACCACAATCTTGCCGGGTTTCGGCTTCGGCTGACCCTTGATTTTGCCCGCTTCTGCCAGTTCTAGTGCCTGGTCAGTATCTTCAAATGCAAAAACCGATCCGACGACCGGGCGAATTTCACCGGATTCCAGAACAGGGCGGTATTCATCGAGCTTGGCACCGTCGGCGTGCATCAGCAGGAATTTGTACTGCACGTTGAGCTTCTTCGCGGCGGCGCGGGGCTTGCGGCTCATTGCAAACATCAGCGGCTTCAACCAGGGCTTGCCTGCCGCCTCAGCCAATGACGTATCGGGCGGCCCCACCACGCTCACCAGCGTTCCCCCGGGTGCCAAAACTTTCATGGCGCGCAGGGTCTCGTCACCGCCTAGGGTATCGAGCACTACATCGTATTCGCTCAGTGCCAGTTCATAGTTTTCGGTGCGGTAGTCTACGACGACGTCGGCACCGAGTTCCTTGGCAAGTTCCACGTTGGGGGTGCTCACGGTGGTTGCCACGAACGCGCCCAAGTGCTTTGCTACCTGAATCGCGATGGAACCGAGACCGCCGGTGCCGCCCTGAATGAAGACTTTAGACCGTGGCCCCACCTTGGTTTTTTCGGTGAATGCCTGAATCGCGGTCAGCATGACCAGCGGGATTGAAGCTGCCTCAACCATCGTGAGATTAGTCGGCTTGAGCGCAACGTCATCTTCATGCGCTACCGCAAATTCGGCAAAAGTGCCCATATTTTTATTGCGCGGACGTGCGAAAACTTCGTCGCCCACAGCAAAGCGTGTGACTTCCGAGCCAACCGCGCTGACGGTCCCGGCAAATTCGTTGCCCAGAGTAAAAGGTGTTTTCTGTGGGAAGAGCAGTTTGAAGTCACCGTGAGCGATCATGATGTCTACGGGATTTACACCGCCCGCCGCTACTTTAACCACGATTTCATGGGCACCCGGCTCAGGAATGGGGTGCTCGTTCCACTGCATCTGTGAAATATCGCCGTATTGGGGAACCTGATAGGTTTTCATCGTTGTATTCCTTCGGTTTTCGTTCTTATTACAGAATGCAACATAACAGAAGCAAATATTCTTCCCGCAGAACGTATCTATTCTCATGTAATACTTGCGCCCTCACAGTTTCCACCGCCTACAATCGAAGTAGTTTGAACTGCTCTCCCCTCACTCCAGAAAGGCTCCGATGAGTCCTACCGCCCGTAAATCTTCCCAGACCGTGGCTATTGGCGCGGTAACTGCGCTGGCTGTGGCACTGACTGGTTGCTCTTCAGAGGACGAGCAGGAGACCGACGCCGAGTACGCGCAGATTTGCGTCAATCAAGATACTCAGGAGCGTGTTGACGACAACCAGTGCGATGACCATACTCATTCGCATTCGAATTTTGGGTGGATGTGGCTTCCGTTCTTTTTGGGTAATAATCGCGCTAATACCATCCCCGCTGTGGGTGACAGAATTTCCTCGAACCAGCAGGCCACGCGCGAGGATCCGCGTAAACGGGATAGGTCGACTACCACGGTAGGAACTGCCGGAGGCTCGGTGTCAAAAAATAAGAACGGTAAAACCTCGGTCAAGTCTGGGACGTCTCGCGGGGGCTTTGGCTCTAAGGGCGGCGGGTCCGGTTCGTAAGGGTTTATACGGCAGATTCTCTGACAGCTGGCGTAGCGTGAGGCAAGCTGGTTGGGATGAGTTTGCCGGATGCGAGCTAGCGAGCATATAAAAGGCAAGCGAATTGGACAGTGCTAGCCTTTCGTGAGCCAGGCGAGAAGGGTTACTTGCCGACGCTACGTCGGCTGAAAGCAACAGCCCTACATAAACCCTCTATTCTTCTAAGGAGCCACATGGAACGTATTTCGATGATCCCGCGCGACGGTTGGCAGGAGACCATCAAGCGCCAGGGCTTGGTCTATAACGATGCTGTTAAGGACGGGCGTACCGTCCATTATTGGAACGAGAACGCCGCTTATCAGTTCAGCATGGCGGAAGTTCTTCATTTGGAGAAGGTCACCGATAATCTGCACCGTATGAGTTTGGAAGCGGCGCGTTTTTTGGCGGCTGAGCAGCGTAATCCCGGTTCGCCGTTTGCGCAGATGGGTATTTCGCCTGAGGGTCTGGAGTACGCTATTGAGTCGCTGAACCGTAATGATCCTGATTTGTATGGGCGATTTGATTTGGTGTATTCAGACTCCTCTACCCCTGCCAAGATGCTTGAGTACAATGCCGATACTCCCACCGGTTTGGTGGAGGGTTCAATCGTGCAGTGGTATTGGTTTGAAGACATGTTCATCAACCGGGGTAAAACCGGGTACGACCAGTGGAATGGTTTGCATGAGGCGCTGGTGAATCGCTTTGCTAAGTACCGTGATTCGCTGCGCTACGACGTCCATACGAACCCTAATCCGAAGCTTCACTTTGGGTATACGGCGCTGGACGATTCGGGCGAGGACGTCATGACTGTCGAGTACCTGCGCGATTGCGCCATCCAGGCGGGGTTTACCGCCCGAGATGCTCTCGGCGAGACAATCTATGATGCCAACAACAACCCGCTCCCGATGGCTCAGCGCATTGAAATGACTCAAATCGGTTTCAACTGGGACACCAACCGGTTTGTGGACGAACACGATGAACCGATTGACCACATCTTCAAGTTGTATCCATGGGAAGACCTCATCAGCGAAGAATTCGGTGAGCCCCTCAGCGATACGCAGCCTAGGGGCTGGATTGAGCCGGCGTGGAAGATGTTCCTTTCAAACAAGATGCTTTCGGCGGCTCTCTGGCACATTTACCCCTACCACGAGAATTTGCTGAAAACTTTTGTGGACGCGCCGCGCTTCATGGACGAGTACGTGAAGAAGCCCCTGCACGGTCGCGAAGGCGACAACATCGAGATTCATACCCCTACCCAAAGTATTGTGCAGCCTGGTCGCTATGGCGGCGAGGGGTACGTCTTCCAGGAGTACGTGCAGATTCCTAATTTCCAGGACGAACAGGGCCGCCCTAACTATCCTGTACTCGGTTCGTGGGTGGTCGACGGCGAATCGTTTGGCGTGGGAATCCGCGAATCAGATGGTCCTGTCACCGACTATTACTGCCGCTTCGTCCCCAACATCATCAAAAACTAAACCGCATCCTCAGCCCGACCTCTAGCGAAAGCACCCCATGCTCGACACTAAGCACCTGTTTCCGATTACGCTCTCTTCTTCTGCCCCGGCATATTCGGCGATTGTGACGGCGCCGATTATCGTGAGTATGTGTGGGCTGTGGTCGATTGGTATTTACCTGGTTGCTGCGGCTCTTTCCTGGTACGTATCGACAGCTTATGAGCGTAATACTGCGGTTCGCCCTGACCGCGGCACCGTGTACTCGTGGAATACCGGTGCGTTTGCCTGGCTGAATGGTTATGCGCTGGCGGTCACCGGCATCGTGGCAACCAGTGGGTTGGCGTATGTGGCGGCAACGGGTCTACTTTCGCTCTTCGGAGTATCCAGTATGACGGCGGCGCTCATCCTCGGTGCGGTAATGATTGCTCTGGCTCAGGTGCTCAACAACATTTCTTTGAAAGTCACAAGCGTGGTGCAGATTCTTGCCCTCATTGCGCATATCGCTGCGGGTATAGCGCTGATTGTGCTGATGTTCGTTGCTGACCAAGCACCTATCCAGCCCGCTCTGACCTTTGCAGGAATCATTGAAGGGTTGCTCATCGCGGTTTTTGCTTTCTGGGGGTTCGATACAGCTTTTGCGCTCGCAGAGGAGTCCGACGCCGGTGCGCCCAAGACTGCCTCACGGCTGGCGATCATCACCATGACCATCACGTTCGTGCTGGTGGCAGTGGTTATTTCGCTTTACGGCATCGATGCTGTGGTAACCCACCCGCTGGTTGTTATCGCCGTCTCGCTCTCTGCCGTGATGGCGCTGGGATCGACTCTGCTTCCGACTGTGCGTGGCGTCGAGGCAATGGCGGAGAAGCACGACCTACCCAACCTCTTCGCTCACGGGCTCAAAGCGGAGGTCACCACCGCCGTCCTGTCTATTGCCATACTTATGCTGGTACTCCTCAATGAGGGGTTCTTCTATGACCTCATTGACTGCCTCTCCATATTTGTAGGGTTCTACTATGCCGGAGCAATCTTTGCTCATTACCGTAACGGTGGTGCAAAGAGTGCGCTGGGCATGTTCGTCCTCATGCTTGCGGTGACTCTTGCGGCGGGTATTTACATGCTGACACCCACCTACGGCAATACCGTTTTCGGGTCGGTGTCAGGCGTGGCAGTGCTTGGGGGCGCGTTGGCGGTGTTGGGCGTCCTTCTTTATCTGGTGAACCAGGCAGTAAAACCCGCTACCCACAAGTAACCCCTTTTACCTCGCAACTACTCGTTAGCTGATGTCGCCTCGGTCGATAGCATCGAGCGTCAGCTCCCCGGCATGTGCCACCAGGTTTTTAGCCAGCGGAATTTGATGGGATGCTGACTCAAGAATGTGCATAAAGTACCCGGCGGTATTGGGAAAAGCAATCAGGTCGCCTACCTGCACCCCCTGGGGGAAGAAGATAGGACGGCGCATAATCACCTCATCTTCAATGCAGTAAGCACCTACGAGGAAACCTTCATAGGGTTCGCTTGCCGCCGCCTTTCCCAGAGGGATATGCACGGGGTCCACGAGATAATCGTCTGAGGTGGTTCGCAACTGAGTACGGTTCATTTCCAGCCCCACCAGCGGTAACCCGTCGCTACGTTCCTTGATGAATGCGACTTTGGCAATAATCGCACCGCACCCGTCGAGCACGCTACGCCCAGGTTCTACGTGCAAACGCAAGCCTAATTCGCCAACTTTTGCACCGGCGGGGGAGCCGAGAACCTCCTCTAGCCACTGCTCCCGCACGGGACCCTGGTGGAAGGGGTAAAAGTTCTTGAGCGGGTCGGCTTTCCAGGTAAAGGGGGCGATATCACCCTGGTTTTGTGCGTGCAAAGCCTGCTTGAAGTTATCCCACTGGTCGACATCATCCAGATAGCTCATGGGTACTCCACCGCCCATATCGATGAACTCAGGCGCATGCCCTGCTACGCGCAATTCTTCGATGAGGTCGGTTGCCTCGTGTAGCGCATCAATGCGATCTTGGGCGCTGTAACCATGTAAATGCAGATGCAAACCTGCCACTCGCACGTGTGGGTGGGGCTGGGAGAGATAGGCGAGCCAAACTTCTGACCGCTCACCAAAACGCGAGGGCATAAAACGCTGGGGCTCTGGCGCTAGGCGGGGTGCAACCCGCACGCCATTATCACCGGCAAGCGCGATAATCCGGTCAAATTCTGCGCAGGTATCAACGGAAATCGTCACGTTATTATCAATTGCTAACTGCAGTAATTGATCGGTCTTGATGGCGGCGGAAAGGATGATGCGTTCGCCGGGCATACCGGTTGCTAGAACCTGAGATAGTTCGCGGTAACTTGCTACATCTACTCCATGCCCTTCATCACGAACACGTTCTACGAAAGTGAGTGCCTTGTTGGCTTTGCGCGCGAAGAAGACGCGCACGTCTACGCCGTGGCGTTCTCCTGCTTGGGTGAGCTGGCGGCAGTTGCGCACTAGAGGATCGGAGTTGAGAATATTCAGCGGGCTGGCGTATTCATCGATGGCGTGCTGGAGCTGTTCGGGGCGGTGGAAGAGGTCTTCTGTCCACGGCTCTAATCTGCCGGTCAGTGGGGGGAGTCCGTAGGCTGTGGAATCCCTGTGCAGCGCGCAAAGAGTTTGGACCCAGCGGGGAATAACGGTGTGGAGGGTTCGTGAGAGCGAATCGTTGCCCAGTACAAAAGGTTCGCTCATGCGCCCGGCAAAGGCGAAACGGGTTTGCCCGGGAAGCATACCGTCGGGCTGGATTTTTACCGTGACGGGCGAATCGGTGGGCGCTTGCTCTGGCGCAACATTGTGGAGCACCTGCGCCCCGAGTGTCCCTGGCGAAACTCCGGGTGTTGCCAGGACGGCGTCGACCCAGATATCTGCCGGGCAGCCCTCGGTGGAGGCAAGAAAAGAGAAATCCACCAATCCCGCATCAATCAGAGCAAGAACTTTGCGTACTTGCTGGGTAGGAGGACCAAAAGCGAAAGGCTCCAGGGTACGGGTAAGCTCATAGAATTCTTGACTCTCGGCAAGGTCGCTGAAAGAGACTCGCCGAACAATCGCCGGGTAGAGTTCTCGCCATGCCAAGCCCACAGACTGTTGGGGACGGCGAGGGTTCGCCAGCGATTGCGCTAATTCGTCGGCGGGATTGCTTGAGGGGGCGAGCATATCCCAGGTGAACTCTTGCCCCGATACGGCGTTCGCTGCCTGAACGAGGAGATTTTTCAGCTCGTCTACTGAAGTGATACGGGGAATTTTCCGCTCAAATTTCTTGAGAATGACCTCCTCTGCTGCGGTGACAGGTTCGGGCTTGACCTGAATGAACCGCCCCGAGCGAGAGGTGGGGTACATGCGGGTCGGCTCCTCACCGCTTGGCTGATACCCGTTGGCAGTAAAACGCCCGCCGCGCCCGGCAGTGAGAGCCAGCATCGCATCAATGGAGGTCAGTGCTGCGCCTCGAATACCCACCTGTGCCCCTGCGGCGACGCCGGAAAGCCCAGTGAATGGGTCAAGCATTCCCCGAGGGTGGAGGGCGGGTTCATGACCGGTGGCAAGCAGGACGTGCTCGAATTCCTCTAGCTCCGCCAGATTCTCTACCGCGCGTCGTTCAAACTCTACCGTGCACCGTGAAGGCAGGTTCTCTACAGCATGCTGCCACGAGACATGAAGGAATTTCCCGACGGTCGCGCGGGCGGGGAACTCGTTGAGTGGCTCTGCTTCACCCAGAACTTCGCGCCGAAAATCATCCAGCGTACCCAGGGCAGTCCGAACCGCTGAGGATCGTACGTTGATGACCAAATCGTTTGGCTGGTCTATAGAGTAAGCGGCGCCATACCCCAGCGGTCGAGGATCAAAAACAGTGATGCGGAAACTGAGATCGTGCAGCAGGCTTGCTCGGCTGAGCTCCTCCACCGCCCACAATCCGCGCGGGCCGGCACCTATTATGGCGATTGAAACTGAGTCCGTCATGGTGTCTTTTCTGCTAGTTGAGGGATGTCTGGAAAGGCGAGCGGGACTAGGAAGGATCAGCGGGGGAGAGATTCTCCTCTACCCACTGATTGTTGTAGATAGTGCCCGTGTAGGCGGTACCGCCGTCGTGAAGAATGACGACGACGTCCTCGCCGGGGGCAAACTGCTCAATATCTGCCCGAACCGCTGCCATCACTGCACCGCCGGAGGCACCGGGCAAAATCGCTTCGGTGCGTGCCAGCTCGCGGGCTTGCTCTACCGCACGGTCAGCCGGAATACGGCGCGTTCCGGTAGGCGTTTGTCGCTGGGAGAGGTCGGTAGCTACCCCTGCCCCGTAACCGGGCAAGAGACGTTCGCCGCGAGCGCCACCGTAAAGCACCGACCCTTCGGCGTCGACCGCGATAACCTGCGTGGGGGCGCCCCGCCGGGTGACTTCGGCAATGCAACCGCCGACTGTCCCGGTGGTTGAAACCGCCACATATACGCGTGCCGGTGCATGACCTAATGACTCAAAAATCTCTGCCATCGTGCCTTCACTATGTGCCGTGAAAGCCGCCGGATTGGAATACTGATCTAGGTTGATAGAACCGGGAAATTCGTCCAAAAGATCCTGAACTTTTTGACGTCGCGCGGTGAGCCAGTCGTGAGTTTTTGGGTCCGGTTCGTTCACTGGGTGCAGTACCCCGCCGTATGCCTGGATGAGGGCGAGCGTGGTTTCGTTAGTACGCGGATCCACCACACAATGAAACTCAAAGTCGTGCAGAATTGCCTGGCGAGCCAAAGCGATACCCAGGTTGCCTGAGCTGGATTCAATAACTACGGTTCCCGGGGTGAGCCGCCCGGTGGTTATGGCATCTTTGACCAAGGCGGCTGCAGTGCGGTCCTTCGCGCTTCCACCAGGGTTAAAGCTTTCTAATTTGGCGAAAATACGGGTGTTTTTGATGCCGTTTTTAGCTTCCCAGCGGCGGAGGCGCACGAGCGGGGTGTTGCCCGTGACCTCGTCAATATCGTTATAAAGAGGTAAGACCATACTCTAAATCTTACGCCGAATATTAATAAGTCTTCTTAGCATGACGCTGAGTGTGAGATGGTGTAATAAAACTACTGATTTCGAAATACGTTACATAAATCTCCCCTTTTTCGTTGCACATGACATCTCCACCTGCAAACCCCAGCACTGCTGAGTAAACTTGAGGGCAGTGCAAAAACCAACCCGCCCGCGCGCCCGATACGAAAATCGGCGTGAACGGGCAGCGAAAGGAAGAACTGTGTCTGAAGCACGCCCCCTGCGCGTTGCCGTGATCGGCTCTGGCCCCGCCGGTGTCTACGCCGCGGATATCCTCACCAAATCCAAAGAGGTCAAGGACGGCGACGTCGAAGTTTCTATCGACATTTTTGATCGCTACCCCGCGCCGTTCGGTCTGATTCGCTACGGCGTTGCCCCTGACCACCCGCGTATTAAGGGCATCATTGGTGCGCTCCACAAAATTATGGATCGCGGCGATATTCGCTTCTTCGGCAACGTTGAATACGGCGTGGACGTAACCCTTGAAGAGCTACGCGAACACTACGACGCCATTATCTTCGCAACCGGTGCTATCAAGGACGCACCCCTGGATATCCCCGGTGCAGACCTGGACGGTTCCTATGGCGCTTCCGACTTCGTCTCCTGGTACGATGCCCACCCC
>NZ_LXTU01000076.1:0-2057 GCF_001683935.1 Rothia sp. ND6WE1A
TAGGTCTCATCCACCTGCCAGGAACTGGCCTGCCAGTCGGGTACCTGCCGGTACCACCGAGTGTGCTTGTCCAGCTCAGGGCCGTATTTCTGGACCCAGCGGTAGATCGTGGTGTGATTGACCGGCACGCCCCGCTCAGTCATCATTTTCTCTAGATCGCGGTAGCTCACCCCGTAGCGGCAGTATCACCGCACTGCCCACAGAGTGATGTCACGGGGGAAATGACGACCGGAGAAGATGCCCATGGCTGTGATTATTTCACGCCGGTCTTTCTACTGCCCCAACTTTGCAACAGCACCTACGAGTCCACCCCGGGCGCCACGGTCCGCGGCATCGCCGAGGATCTCGGCATCGTGCGCGGCACGCTGCGGCACTGGCTCGAGGTCTACGGGACCGGCAAGAAGACCGCCGCTGACGGGACATTGACCTCCAGCCCACTGCAGTCCAAGCCGTCGCCGACAAGCCCTACGGGTCCCGCCGGTGAGACGCCTGAGCAGAAGATCGCCCGGCTCGAGGCCCGGGTCAACGAGCTCGAGGTCGAGACGACGAAGCTGACCACCGAGCGGGAGATCCTCCAGCGGGCGGCCAAGTATTTCGCTGGGGAGACGGGCTGGTGAGTCGTTTCCAGTTCGTCGCCGGCAACTCCGCCACCTTCGAGGTGAAGCGACTGTGTGAGCTCGTCGAGATCGAGCGCTCGTCCTACTACGCCTGGCTCAAGGCTGCCCCGGCCCGAGAAGCCAGGGCAGCTGACGACGCGGCGCTGGCAGAGCGGATCAGGGCTGTCCATGCCGAGGACAACACCCAGGGTGCGCCACGGATCACCGCCGAGCTCAACGACAGCGCGCCTGCCGGTGAGCGGGTAAACCACAAGCGCGTCGCCAGGGTGATGCGGCTGCAAGGAATCCGGGGCTATGTGAAGAAGCGGCGGGTGCGGACCACGATCCCCGAACCGTCTGGCCAGAAGTACCCCGACTTGCTCAAGCGCGACTTCACCGCCCCGGCGCCAGGGCTGCGCTACGTCGGCGATATCACCTATCTGCCGATCGCCGACGGCACGAACCTCTACCTGGCGACCGTGATCGACTGCTACAGCCGTCGGCTTGTCAGGTGGGCCATCGCTGACCACATGCGTACCGAGCTCGTCGAGGACGCGTTGAAGGCCGCCGCCGCAACCCGGGGCACCCTCAAGGGCAGCGTATTTCACAGCGACCACGGGTCGGTCTACTGCTCGAAGGACTACGCCAAGCTCTGTCGCAAGCTCGGCGTCACCCAGTCCATGGGCGCCGTCGGGTCCAGCGCGGACAACGCATTGGCCGAGTCGTTCAACGCCACCATGAAGCGCGAGGTTCTCCAAGACGCCGCCTGCTGGAGCAACGAACTGGTCTGCCGCCGGCAGGTCTTCAGGTGGCTCGTCCGCTACAACACCAAGCGACGCCATTCGTGGTGCCGCTACGTCCCGCCGGTCCTCTACGAGACCGGCAACACCGCTACGCTGCCGACGGCTGCGTAATCACACCCCGTGTCCAAGATCCGGGGGTAGGGCCCTTGCGCGGTGCCGTCTACTACACCGACGGTCAGCTCGAGGACGACGCCCGCCTCGTGATCGCGCTGGCCCGCACCGCCGCGGCGCACGGCGCGGACGTCCTCACCCGGTGCGCCGCGACCGACCTGCGTGAGGACCGACTCACCCTCACGGACGAGACGACGGGCGAGAGCGTCGAGGCTCGGGGCACGGTCGTCTCGGCGACCGGCGTGTGGGCCGGTGAACACGACCCGTCGTTGCGGATCTCGCCGAGCCGCGGATCCCACCTGGTCGTGCGGGCCGAGGCGCTCGGGTGTCCCAGCGCCGTGTTCACCGCGCCGGTGCCGGGTCACTTCGGCCGGTTCGTGTTCGCTCTGCCACAGAGCGACGGCCTCGTGCTCGTCGGCCTCACCGACGACGCCGCTCCCGGGGTCGACGGCATCGCTCCGCCGGTGCCGGAATCCGACGAGGACTTCCTCCTCGCCACGATCAACCGCGCGCTGGAGCGCCCCCTGACCAGGCAGGACGTGGTGGG